>JBDTCD010000173.1:0-7672 GCA_039923755.1 Terrimesophilobacter sp.
CCGCATCATTCACCGACGTGCACAGGACCTTGCCGAACGGCATGGCTCCGAACGACGGATGGTAGTCGATGTAGCAGCTCTCGGCCCCGCGCTCGCGGATCATGCGATGGGCAAGGGCATCCAATTCGAGCAGGTTCACGCCGACGTCGGATGCCACGGCGAGGCTCGTGAGAACCTCCGCGACAAACTTTCCCGCGGGTCGCATGGCATCAATCTCTGCGGGGGTTCTCAACTCGATCATCCAGCTATTCTTCACCAAGCCATGCTTATCCTGTGTCCATGTGGTTAAGGAGAGGGTTCTACTACGCGCAGTTCTGGGCGATTCCCGTGCTGCCGCTGTGGTTGCTTATCGGCCGGGGGATCACGATTAACGGGTCTGGCTGGGAATTTGTCGTGTTGTTGTTTGCGGCACCGCTTCTCTCGCTCACACTCATCATCGTGATGGGACTGACGGTTGCCAGAAAAGCGGTTCGCCGGGCACACTTGTTGTCCTGGATCGATGTCGGGGTACTGACCGCCTGGTATGTCTCTGTTGTGGTCGCGGGCCTCACGTCGCATCCGCTGGTCGCCGTCGCTGCAGTGAGCCTCACGCTCGTTGCCTTCTGGAGCGCCGTCTGGCAGTGGATCGCAGAAACTCGCCAGCGAGTCTCACTGGCCTTCGCGAGCTACAGCTCGATTCCGGTGACCTCGCGCTAGCCCACTGGTTGGCGGGCACGTCACGGTTGTGACAGAATAGTCCACTGTGCCCGCGCACGGTCCTGCCACAGGGGGACCAGCAGTCACTTGGCACACTATCTTCTTCCAGGCAGTAACCCAGCACGCCGTCGACCTGTGGCGATAGCAGAGAGCGAACCATCATGCACATCCTCGACTCCGTTGACGCAGCATCGCTGCGTAACGACATCCCCGACTTCCGTGCAGGGGACAACGTGAAGGTCCACGTCAACATCGTTGAAGGAACCCGGTCGCGTATCCAGGTGTTCCAGGGCGTCGTTCTCGGTCGCTCTGGCGAGGGTGTCCGCGAAACATTCACCGTGCGCAAAGTGAGTTTCCAAGTGGGCGTGGAGCGCAAGTTCCCTGTGCACTCCCCGGTGATCGATCACATTGAGGTCGTCACTCGCGGCGACGTCCGTCGCGCGAAGCTGTACTACCTCCGCAACCTCCGCGGCAAGAAGGCCAAGATCAAGGAAAAGCGCGACGCGCACTAGATCACCTGGCTGGCTGAAGTTGGCCAGACTCTAGACTTGTGGGGAACTCAGGGGCCCAATGACGACAGAAGAACCCTCGACGCCGCAGTTAGCCGCCAGCGCCGATAAGCGTCGGCGCACCCGCAGTGTCAAGTTGTTCGTGCGGGACGTCGTTCTGATTCTGCTGGCTGCCATCATCATCTCCGTGGGGATCAAGGCCTTCCTGATCCGCTCGTTCTATATCCCCTCCGGGTCAATGGAAAACACGTTGCAAATCAACGACCGGATCATCGTGAATGAACTGGTCCCTCGCTTCGTGCCCATCGCGCACGGCGATGTTGTCGTCTTCCGCGACCCCGGCGGCTGGCTACCACCGCACGTGCAGGTCGACCAGAACTGGTTTGCGACGAGCATTGACTGGATGCTCTCGGTGGTGGGTTTGAGTGCTCCGGACAGCAACGATCACCTCATCAAACGGGTCATCGGACTTCCCGGCGACACGGTGGAATGCTGCAACACCTTCGGGCAGATGTCGGTCAACGGCGTTCCCTTGGAGGAGCCCTACCTCGACCTGCCCAAGGGAGTCACGAAAGCTTCAGGCACCGATTTTTCTGTCACGGTGCCGAAGGATTCACTCTGGGTCATGGGCGATAATCGCTACGACTCGCTGGATTCCCGTTACAACACAGCTAAGCCGGGCAAAGGCTTCGTACCGATTGAGAACGTGGTCGGCCGCGCCTTCCTTGTGAGCTGGCCAATCGATCGATGGTCATGGTTGGACAACTACCCGACCGTGTTCAACGGCGTGGAGGACAAGGGCCAGTAAATGGCTGTTGCCGATCCCACACTTCAGCTCGAGATCGAATTGCTCTCCGGTGGTGCGCGCTACGTTATCGGCTGCGACGAAGTCGGACGTGGGGCGATTGCGGGTCCTGTCGCCGTGGGGATGTGTGCGATCGACGCGAACGTGGGGCCGATGCCGGTGGGGCTCCGCGATTCGAAGATGCTCAGCGAAAAGCGGCGGGTCGCTTTGGCCCCTCTCGCTGCAGCGTGGGCGGTCCATTCTGCCGTGGGCCTTGCGAGCGCGGAGGAGGTCGACCGTCTCGGGATCACGGTGTGCCTCGGGCTGGCGGGTAAACGCGCTCTGGCGAGCCTTCACGAAGGTGGCGTTCGAGTTCTCGACAGCATCGTGCTCCTGGACGGCCACCAGGACTGGTTGAACCCGGCGCTCACCACGAAGCTTTCCGTTCACACGCGCATCAAAGCCGACCGAGATTGCGCGTCGGTCGCCGCGGCATCCGTCATCGCCAAGGTGCATCGCGATGGGCTGATGATCGAGGCCGACGAGCAGGAACCCGGTTACGGATGGAGCGGCAACAAGGGTTACGGTGCTGCGGCGCACTTCGCGGCAATTGAGCAACTCGGCACCTCCAGCCTGCATCGGCTGAGCTGGCTGAAGCCCAGCACGATCGTCAACGAGACCGCCTAGGATTGATTGGACATGGACGAGGAAGACTTCGAAGACTACGACCGTGAGGTCGAGTTAGCACTTTTCCGCGAGTACCGCGACGTGGTATCGCAGTTCCGCTATGTCGTGGAGACAGAGCGAAGGTTCTATCTAGCCAACGAAGTGGAACTCGTGCGTCAGGACACGGAACACGACTTCTACTTCGAACTCACGATGCACGACGTGTGGGTGTGGGATGTCTACCGCTCAGATCGTTTCGTGAAGTCGGTGCGCGTTCTCACGTTCAAGGACGTTAACGTCGAAGAGCTCAGCGCGAAGGAACTCGAACTGCCCAAAGAGCTCGCTCTCGACGAATAATCGCTGTGACTGCACCCGCGCGGTGAGCACAGTGCCCCGCGTGAACCCAACCTCCCAACAAGGAAATTTCCCGTGGAACCCACCGCCTTCGAGCGTTCAATACCCGAAGAACGTGTCATTGACGAGTCCCTCGCCGACTCCGTGCTTGCCCCATTCTGGCTGGATGATTCCGTCGGGCGGGCCTGGCCCCGCTACAACGACGTCCAGAACTACGACCTTGTCGTCGTCGGAGGCGGATTCGCAGGGCTGTGGACCGCCCTCATGGCCAAGCAGCGGGATGCGTCGACCCGTGTGGCGCTCCTGGAGGCGGAGACGATCGGCTGGGCGGCATCCGGGCGCAACGGCGGATTCTGCGAGGCAACTCTCACGCACGGCGAAGTGAATGGTGCACGGCGTTTCCCAGAGGAGCTCGACCTGCTGAACCGGTTGGGTATGCAGAACCTCGACGAGATTGAGCAGACGGTCTGGGAACTCGGCCTGGATTGCGACTTTGAGCGCACAGGGGCAGTCGCTGTGGCGATCGAGCCGCACCAGGTGGCCTGGCTTGAAGCGGACAAGGGCGCCGAGCATGTGGAGTTTCTTGATGAGAAGCAGATGCAGGAGGAGATCTCTTCGCCCACCTACCTTGGAGGGCTCTGGGCCAAACGCGACACGGCAATGGTGCACCCGGCCAAGCTCGCGAACGAACTCGCCCGGGCATGCCACGAAGCAGGGGTCGATCTGTTCGAGAACTCGCCCGTGCTGAAACTCGACAGCAAACGCATCGGGCCGATCACGGTCAGGCTCGGGACCGGCGACATTCGGGCGACAAGGGTCGCACTTGCCACGAACGCTTTCCCGTCCCTGCTCAAGCGGTATCGCTGGCACACGGTGCCCGTCTACGATTACGTGCTCATGACGGAGCCCTTGACGGATAAGCAACTCGCGTCAATCGGGTGGAAGAACCGTCAGGGAGTTTCCGACCTCGCTAACCAGTTCCACTACTACCGGCTCTCGAAAGACAACCGCATCCTGTTCGGCGGATACGATGCCATCTACCACTTCGGCGGAAAGATCAAGCCAGAGTACGAGGACCGTCCGACAACGCACAGACTGCTTGCCAGCCACTTTTTCACGACCTTCCCGCAGCTTGAGGGCGTGAAGTTTACGCACCGCTGGGCGGGCGTGATCGACACCTGCAGCCGGTTTACCGCGTTCTTTGGTCATGCGCGAGGCGGCCGCGTGGCTCATGTCGCGGGGTTCACCGGACTCGGTGTTGCCGGCACTCGGTTCGCCGCCAACGTCATGCTGGACCAACTCTGGGGACTCACGACGGAGCGCACTGAGCTGAAAATGGTGAAGTCGCTGCCGATCCCGTTCCCACCAGATCCCATCGCCTGGATTGGCGTTGAAGTGTCGAAATGGGCGATGAACCGTGCCGACCACAAGCGCGGCAAGCGCAACGTCATCTTGCGCGCGTTGGATGCCCTTGGGCTCGGGTTCGACTCATGATGAGCTCTGGTTTTCGAGACTTTAATCAGGGTGCGGGCGTGAATGCCGCTGAACTGACCCTCCTGCATTCGCCCGTTCCCGTCGCGCAAGTGCGGGAGGGTGCGCCAACGGCGAGTGCAACGGCGCTCGGCGAGTTCGCAGGTAAGGAAGTCGGTGTTTGGGAGATCACACCCGGCACCGTGACGGATGTCGAGGCAGACGAACTCTTCGTCGTTCTGTCGGGGGCAGCGACTGTGGTGTTCGTCGATGAGGATCGTTTCGAGCACCTCCGTCCCGGGTCGGTAATGCGGCTCGAGGCGGGCCAGCGCACTGTATGGACGGTCACGGAGACAATACGGAAGGTGTACGTCACATGACCTGGCCGGTCGCGACCCTTCCGCGCCACCCTGCCGCTTCGGGGATCAATGCTGTGTTTCGCTAACAATCACCTCGTTTGAACGGCAGCATTGTTCGCGAAAGCCATCATTGTTCGGTGACGATGGGTGAGAAGCGCACCGCGCGAAACTGTGGCTGACCAATCCTCCACACCCTGAGTTCGGCAACGTAGTTCCCGGATTGCAGGCGGGGACCGATACAGGACCCTGCGACGGGCCATTGTCGACCCATGGCAGCGAAGGATGATCTCGGCAGGCAGGGCGAGGACCTCGCTGCGCGGTTCCTTCAGGATGCCGGTTACACCGTCATCGACCGCAACTGGAGATGTGCGCGAGGTGAGATCGACCTGGTGGCGCGCGACGGAAATGACACGGTGTTCGTCGAGGTCAAGACGCGTTCGAGCATCGCATTCGGGCATCCGTTTGAGGCAATTACTGCCCAAAAACTCGCACGACTGAGACGGCTGGCGAAGGCGTGGTGCGAAGTGCATCCGTATCGACGTGGGCTCATCCGCATTGATGCGATTGCGGTGATCGCCGCGACCGGCCAGCAGCCGCAAATCGAACACCTCCGGCGGGTGTTCTGATGGTGGTCGGCCGCACCCAAGCGGTTGCGCTGCTTGGGTTGCATGGCGCGATTGTGGAGATCGAAGCCGACTATTCGTCCCAATTGCCGAAGTTCGTGCTCATCGGGCTTCCGGATGCTGCCCTCGGCGAAGCGCGAGACCGGGTTTTGGCCTCATCGGCGAACTCGGGATTCGAGTTGCCGAGTAGGCGTCTCACCGTCAATCTCTCGCCTGCGGCACTCCCGAAGCAGGGTTCTGGGTTCGATCTCGGAATCGCCCTCGCCACGCTTGCTGCGGCGGGTGTTGTGTCTTCCGAGTCGATCTCGCCACTCGTGCATCTTGGTGAGCTGGGGCTCGACGGGCGGCTGCGTCCCATCGCTGGGATCCTGCCGGCGGTGTCGGCGGCTGCCGCCGCGGGCTTTGACACCGTCATGGTTCCGAGCGGCAACGCTGCCGAGGCTGGCCTCGTCCCCGGTATTAGCGTGGTCGCCGTCGCCTCTCTCCGCGCGGCGGCGATCTGGCACGGGGCGGCCCTCGAACCCATAGACGTCGAACCGATTTTTGCTGCTCGAGTGGACCCGCCGCCGGACGATGACCTAGATCTCGCGGAGGTTATTGGCAACGAGGACGCGGTTGAGGCGATGGTCGTGGCGGCGGCCGGGGGCCATCATGTGTTTCTGCTTGGACCGCCTGGCTCCGGCAAGACGATGCTTGCGGCACGGCTGCCGGGGATTCTCCCCGACCTGGATGCCGCGACGGCGCTTGAGGTCAGCTCTATCCGATCACTCTCAGGACTTCCTGTCGGCGACACGCTCGTGACACGTCCCCCACTCGAATCACCCCACCACACCGCAACAGCCGCTGCCCTGGTTGGCGGAGGCAGCCGACAGATCCGACCCGGGGCGGCGGCGAGGGCGAGCGGCGGAGTTCTTTTCCTCGACGAAGCGCCGGAGTTCAATTCATCGGTTCTGGATGCGCTTCGCCAGCCTCTCGAGTCGGGGATAATCAGCATTCATCGCGCGAACGCTGTCGCGCATTTTCCCGGCCGTTTCCAGCTCATTCTTGCCGCAAATCCTTGCCCGTGTGGACAGTACGGTGCGAGAGACTCCGAGTGCACCTGCACACCGAGCGCACGGCGACGCTACCTCGGTCGGCTCTCCGGTCCGTTGCTCGACCGAATCGACATCCAGTTGCGCGTTCAGCGGGTCACGAGCGCGCAACTGAAGCTCGCGAATGAGGGCTCGCGCGTGACTACCGTTGCAGCGCGCGCCAGGGTAGCCGCGGCGCGATCGTGTGCTGCGGAGCGACTCGCGGGCACCCCCTGGAGGGTGAACTCTGAGGTTCCAGGTTTCTGGCTGCGTGGACCGCACGTCCGGCTTAGTGGAGTGGTGACCACGAGCATCGATCGCGCCCTCGAGCGCGGCGGGATCACGATGCGAGGCTACGACCGCGTGCTTCGGCTCGGGTGGACATTGGCCGATCTCGATCACGCGCCGTCGCCGTCCGCCGACCACATAGGTCGTGCGCTCTACCTCAGAAAGGCATTGTCAGCATGAGTATTCTCGGTTTGAAAGAATCCCAGGTAGCTCCGCTTGTCCGCGCTATTGCGGGGGAGGAACTCTGCGATGAGGCGCTGTGGGAGCGTTTCGCCAGGGCCGCGTGGACCGGAATCGTCGAACCCGGCGATCGCGTCGCTGGAGTGCTAATCGGTGCGCTTGGCGCCAGGGATTCCCTGGACGCGATCGTTTCACGCGTTGCCGTGGACAGCCTTCGGGGACGTATGGATGGCAGTGTAACGAGGGAGGAATTGGTGCAGGCGATCGAACGATGGGCGCCGCGCCTGCAGTCCCGCACTGCCCTGCTCTCCCTGACCCAAGCGGCACGTTACGGCGTGCGGCTGCTTGTGCCGGGCGACGCAGCCTGGCCCGTTGGCGTCGACGATCTCGGTCCGCACGCGCCTCTTGCACTGTGGCTGCGCGGCAACGAAGCGACGCTCGCCACCGCGTGCGAATCCATCGCTCTTGTCGGTGCGAGGGCGGCGACCGGGTATGGCGAGCATGTGGCGATGGAGGCATCCGCGGGGCTCGTTGATCGCGGTTACACGATCGTGTCTGGCGCCGCGTACGGGATAGACGGGATGTCCCATCGTGCCGCACTGGCGAGCAAGGGGCAGACGATCGCGGTACTCGCCGGGGGCGTGGATCGTTTCTACCCGAGCGGTCATGAGGC
>JBDTCD010000174.1:0-8477 GCA_039923755.1 Terrimesophilobacter sp.
TCACGTCGGCGAAGCCGGGTTCTGCCCAGGTGCCACTCCCCGGAATTTCGGTGGATGTGCTCGACGAAACGGGATCGCCTGTCGGAAACGGCAACGGCGGCCTCCTGGTTGTGACAGAGCCCTGGCCCGCGATGCTTCGCGGTATCTGGGGTGACCCTGAGCGATTCATCGAAACCTACTGGGAGAAATTCGACTTTGAAGGTTCACCGCAACGACGCATGTACCTCGCTGGTGACGGCGCGAGGCTCGACTCCGACGGAGACGTGTGGGTCCTTGGCCGGGTCGACGACGTTATGAACGTGTCAGGGCACCGCCTTTCGACGATGGAAATCGAGTCGGCACTTGTGTCGCACCCGATCGTCGCGGAAGCAGCCGTCGTGGGGGCATCCGATGAAACGACCGGTCAGGCCGTCGTCGCGTTCGTAATCCTGCGCGCGAAGCAGGCTGAGGCGCAAAGTGCCGCAGAGGCAGAAGTGATCCTCAAGGTGCATGTCGCCGAGCAGATTGGCGCGATCGCGCGGCCTCGGCAGATCATCATCGTCACGGAGTTGCCGAAGACCCGCTCAGGCAAGATCATGCGTCGGCTCCTGCGCGATGTCGCCGAGGGTCGCGAGGTGGGCGACACGACGACGCTTGCGGACACGCAGGTAATGCAAGTAATTACCGACAAGCTGAAGTGACTTTGGACGCTCGCCGAGATACTCCAGATCAGGCGAATTCGAAGACGAATTCGATTTCGACCGGAGCGTCCAGGGGAAGCACCGCGACGCCGACTGCACTGCGGGCGTGCTGGCCAGGCTCCCCGAAGATTTCGCCGAGGAGTTCAGAAGCTCCGTTGATCACACCGGGCTGACCGGTGAACGAAGGGTCTGAGGCCACAAAGCCGACAACCTTCACCACGCGGGTGATGCGATCGAGCGATCCAATTGCCGAACGAGCTGCGGCGAGTCCATTGAGTACGCACTGGCGAGCAAGCGCTTTCGCATCCTCGGGCGTGACGGCTGCCCCTACCTTTCCCGTTGCCGTGAGTGCTCCATCCACCATCGGCAACTGGCCAGAGGTATATACGAGGTTTCCGCTGACCACCGCAGGAATGTAGGCGGCGACGGGCTTGGACCCTTCGGGGACCACAAGTCCGAGTTCGGCGAGGCGGTCATCTAGTGCGGACATCAGCTGTTCCCCTTCGTTGTCTCGGATGCCGACTCACGTTTTAGGTACGCCACAAGCCCGCCTTCGGGTCCCTGGACGACCTGTACGAGTTCCCAGCCCTGCTCACCCCAGTTGTTGAGGATGGCGGTCGTGTTGTGAATGATCAGCGGAGTAGTGAGGTATTCCCAGCGCTGCATCACGGCATCCATTCAGGTTTCACTGGCATTCCACCAGTTACTCTGTATCCTATGCCCCGACCAACCACCAAGCCTCTCGGCGTGCTCTCCGGCATTGCCGGGCTGCTCAGCTTCAGCGTTCTCGCCGGAATTCTTGTCACCGCGCTGGTCACTCCGGTACTCGCTGTGACGAGCATGACCGCCAACGCGTCGATTGGTGTGTTCGAAGCGCTGCCTGACTACATGGAGATCGGCACGCTCTCGCAGAAGAACGTGCTCTGGGGGATGCGCGACGGAAAGTACGTGGAGTTTGCCGAGGTGTACAAGCACAACCGCGAAGAGGTCGGTTGGGATCAGGTTTCGCCCTTCATAAAGGAAGCCCTCGTTGCGGGTGAGGATCGTCGGTTCTATGAGCACGGCGGTGTCGACGTTCAGTCCATTGTTCGAGCGGCGATCGGTAACATCTCGAGCAACGCGATCGGCAGTGGCGCCTCGACCCTCGCAATGCAGTTGGTGAAGAACATCAACATCCAGGAAGCGCTCCTTCTACCGGACGAGAAAGCGCGGAACAAGGCGATCGCCGACGCCCAGGCGCAGAGCCTCGACCGCAAGCTCAAAGAAGCCAAGCTCGCGATCGGCCTGGAGAAGAATTACACCAAGAACCAGATCTTGCTGGCCTACCTCAACATCACCGGCTTCGGTGGGAATACCTACGGTATCCAGGCGGCAGCCAAGGAATACTTCGGTAAGCCAGCCAGCGACGTCACCCCGGCCGAGGCGGCGAGCCTCATCGCAATTGTGCAGCTACCTAACGACCGCAACCTCGACAATCCGGACAAATACCCCGCGAACAAGTCCCGGCGCGACGACATCCTCAAGATCATGCTGCAACTCAAAATGTTGACGGATGGCCAGTATCAGGAAGCTGTCAACACGCCGATTGCGGACTATGTGCACTACACCGATCCGACAAGCGGATGCACCTACGCCTCCGACGCGAAGACATTCTGCGACTACATTCTCAAATCCGTGAAGGACTTCCCCATGCTCGGCTCGACCGCGGCGGAACGCCAGGCGAACTGGGACCGCGGTGGCTACAACGTGTACACGACCATCAACCTCAACCAGCAGGACTTGGCGCAGAAGACCCTCGAGGCGCAGGCTCCCGCTAGGGAGACGCGATTCAAGCTTGGCGCGGTCGCAGTCTCGACGGAAGTCGGTACCGGTCGCATCCTCGTGATGGCCCAGAACAAACTCTTTGACGACACCGGGCTTGGCAATAAGGCCACAACGACAGCTGTCAATTACGCGACCGACCGGAATTATGGAGGATCATCGGGTTTTCCAACCGGGTCGACCTACAAGATTTTTACACTGACTGACTGGCTCATCAATGGCCGGGGACTCGGTGAAGTGGTTGACGGCGACCAACGAACGTTTACGAGCTTCCCGGCCGTCTGCAACGGGGGCACCTACATCGTTAGTCCACCGTGGAGACCACGCAATGACTCCGGCGGCAATGCAGGGCCGGTGAGCGTGCTTCGAGCGACGGCGAGTTCCATCAACGCGGCCTTCGTCTCGATGGCGCAGCAACTCGACCTGTGCGAGATTCGCGACGTCGCCAAGTCGATGGGAGTGCATCGCGCAGACGGCGCAGACCTGCAATACAATCCAACCTCAATCCTCGGCACTAACGAGATTGCGCCGCTCACCATGGCACTAGCAGTTGGCACGATTTCGGGAGGCGGAAACTTCTGCGCTGCAGTCGCCGTCGACAAGATGATCGCTCCGGATGGCACTGACCTGGGCGGACAACCGAAGGCCTGCCACCAGGCGATCACACCGGAAGTTGCTGCTGGAGTCGCCCGCGCCATGCAGGGCGTCATCAACGGAGGGACCGGCTCATCGTCGAACCCCCACAACGGCATCCCTCTCATCGGCAAGACCGGAACGACGGACGATTCGCTCCACACCTGGATGCTGGGCGCGAGCTCACGCACGACCCTCGCCGTGTGGGTTGGAAACATTATCGGCAAGCAGGCGTTGCGGTCGATCAACCTGCCAGGTGGAAACGGTGCGACTGCCCGACACCGCATCTTCAGACCCTTGATTGGTGCGCTCTCCTCATACTACGGAGGCATAGGCTTCCCGGCGCCACCCGCGAGCATGATGAACGGGAGCGCGGTCGCCATCCCGTCGGTCGCTGGCCAGGACCCAGTAGCGGCCCAGACGATGCTCGAAAGTCTTGGATTCAAAGTTACGATCGGCGACACGAAGCCGTCATCGTTCCCCGCCGGTACCGTTGCGACCACGAGCCCACCTCCGGGCACGATGGTGTCGAAGGGATACAACATCACGATTTTCACGAGCGATGGCTCGATGTATGTCGAGGTGCCCAATGACCTCCCGGGACAGTCTCCAACCAGTGCCATGAACGAGTTGGTCGGGCTCGGCTTCTCGCAGAGCAACGTTTCCTTCACCTGGGTTCTCATCGCAAACCCGAGTCAGTGGTGCAAAGTAATCAGCTCCAACCCGGCTGGCGGGTCACCATCCTCTAAGGACGCATCAGTGAATCTGACCGTCGGCAGCAACGCGGATGGCACTCCTCCACCGGGCTGCATGCCGTGACCGCGGCGGGCGGGCGATTGGCGGGGTCGGTTCTCACGACCCTCGGTGCCGCTGCCCTCGGCGCGTTTGCGTGGGGTGTGCTCGTGGAGCGCAACAGGTTCACCGTGCGCCGAGAAACCGTTCCCGTGCTCGATCCGGCGGCGAGGCCGATCACGGTCCTTCACCTGTCGGACCTGCATATGGCGCCGTGGCAGACCGCGAAGCAGGAGTGGATCCGCTCGCTCACGGACTACGAGCCGGATCTGGTGGTTCTTACCGGGGACCTCCTTGGCCACGAGCGGGGCCTCGAGGGTGTCCGGCACGCACTCGAACCATTCCGCGGCGTCGCGGGTGTCTTCGTCCACGGCTCGAACGATTTCTTCGCCCCTTCGCCGAAGAACCCCTTCACGTATTTCTTCGGGGCATCCGAACACGATAAGACGGCAGTGCGCCTCGACACCGCCGCACTCGATGCCTATCTGGAGTCACTGGGTTGGCTCAATCTCGATAACACGGCACGCGCGATGTCGATCAACGGCTCACGACTGGAGTTTCTCGGCGTCAATGACGCCCACCGACACTGGGACCGGCTGGACCTGCTTCCCGGAGCGCTCGATGAGATGCGTGAGAACGTGGGCTGGCAGGACGACCGCACTGGCCCCGAGCCCGTCACTATCGGACTCACCCATGCCCCGTACCAGCGCGTTCTCAACTCGTTCGTGAATCACAGCGCCGATGTCATTTTCGCGGGGCACACTCACGGCGGCCAGGTTCAGGTCCCCGGATTCGGTGCACTCGTGACGAACTGTGACCTGCCGCGCGAGTACGCGAGCGGTCTTCACCTGTGGCACCACGCGTTCAACGCGGCATACCTTGAGGTCTCCGCCGGCATCGGAACTTCCGTCTACGCACCCGTGCGGTTCGCGTGTCCGCCGGAGGCGGTCGTCGTGACAATGACCGGAGATGATTTCGGCTATTCTTGATGAGGTTCAGTCCGCCGCAAGGCGGGAAGGATGCAGTATCGGGGTGTGGCGCAGTTTGGTAGCGCGCTTCGTTCGGGACGAAGAGGTCGTGGGTTCAAATCCCGCTACCCCGACAATGTGCTTATCTCAAAGGGTCTTTGTGATGCGGTCATAACGAGAAACTACAGCGGTGCTACCCACGCTCCTCCGCGACACTGTTACCGCCGTCAACTACTATCAGCTGTCCGGTGATGTAGGACGCGCCAGGACTCGCGAGCCACGCGATTGCCGAAGCGACCTCCTCGGCGGTGCCACTACGCCCCAGGGGAACTCGTCTCCCCTGAACGACTTCCGCGTCGGTCTGTGACCCCGTAGCGATCCACCCCGGAGCTACAGCGTTTGAGGTGATCCCGGCCGCAGCCTCGTCGACGGCCACCGCACGTGTCAGACCGACCATGCCAGCTTTCGCAGCTGCGTACGCCACATCGTTCCTGGTAGCCATGACTGCACCGCTCACACTCGCCACGTTCACGATTCGCCCCCACGCCGCTTTGCGCATTCCGGGCACTACCGCTCGCGTGAGCAAGAATGCACTCGTTAGGCTCATGTCGAGGCTTCGACGCCAATCGGCGACATTACTGTCCAGTCCCCCCGTCATCATCTCGCCATCCGAGACACTGACCATACCCGCATTGTTTACGAGGATTGTGGGCACGATTCCGGCAGTCACAATCCCTGCGTGCAGGGCATCCACCGCTGCCTCGCTGTCCAGCCGCGCAACGAATCCAAGGGCGTCGAAGCCGGATGAGCGTAGCTCGGCAGCCCGTTCATGAATGCGGTTCGTCGTCGACGTCAACACGAGCCGTGCGCCCATCTCCGCCAATGCTCGCGCGGTGGCAAACCCGATTCCAGAGCGGCTGCCCGCCCCGCTCACCAGCGCAACTCGCCCTGACAAGTCACGGGGGCTTTCGCCGGGCGCAGACGCTGCGTGCATGATTCAATGCTAAATGCTGAACGCGCCGACCCTTTAGGAAAAGTCGGCGTCGGGGGCAGTGTCGTATGCGGTTCGCAACGGCGCGCTCAGCACCCGCTGTCCCCGGTTGAAGACTCCGCCGCTCTCCTCGAGGTAGCACGCACCACACAACGAGACGTAGACCACATCCACGCCGTCCTCGATCGCCACCTGGTCCCCGTCGAAAATGTACTGGCCAGCCACGGTGCGCGTATTGAAGACGGCCTTCCGACCGCAGCGGCAAATAGTTTTCAGTTCTTCGAGCGAGTGAGAGATCTCCAGCAGCCGTCTGCTACCTGGAAAGGCGACCGTCTGAAAGTCGGTCCGGATCCCGTAAGCCAGCACAGGAACGTCGAGCAGAATGGCGATGCGAAAGAGGTCATCGACCTGCGTCTCGGTGAGGAACTGTGCTTCATCGACGAGCAGACAGTTGAGCGGCTTGCCCGTCGCGCGCTCCAGATTTTCGCGCTTCCGGGCGAAGAGTTCCCACAGGTCATCCTGCGGCGAGATGGTGAAATCGACGGCGCGACGCACACCAAGCCTCGACACGATGTCGGAATCACCCTTCGTGTCGATCTGGGGCTTCGTCAGGAGCACCTGCTGTCCGCGCTCTTCGTAGTTGTAGGCGGCCTGAAGCATGTTGGTGCTCTTGCCGCTGTTCATTGCTCCGTATCGGAAATACAGCTTTGCCACTATTCCAGGTATCCATCCTCGGCAGCCCTGCGAATCAGATCCGCTTTCTTGCTGGCCGGTCTGCTCACTTTCGCGTACTTCTCCCGTACGCGCCGCAAGTACGTTTTCGCGGTCTCGTACTGCACACTCATATTCTCCGCTACCTCGGCGGTGCTGAGCCCCGAAACGTAAAGCTTAAGGGCATCCTCTTCGCCTCGACTGAGCTTGGGTCGCGCATGGATGATTGCGCCGGAAGGAAGCGGGCGCCAGGCTCGTTGTCCATTATTCGCGACGTTCATCCCCATCACCCGGCGAGCCGAATCCATGACCTCACGCATCGGAATTGACTTCGAGAGAAATTCGGATGCGCCTGCCGCCTTCGCACGATCGCGCGCCTCCCGGGTATCCAGGCTGCTCAGCACGATGACCTTCGCCCCGGCGGCCCGACACGTTCTCACCCGAGCTTCGATCGACACGGACTCTTTCAGCTGAAAGTCGAGGAACACCAGTTCGGTGGGAAAGTTGTCGCTGTGGACCAACTCAAGCCAGGTCCGCGCACTCAACACGAGGTCAAAATCCGGCGCGTTCGCCGAAATCCAACTGCCAAGGCTGTCCAACAGGACTTCGTGATCGTCAAGGATCGCAAGCCTGATTGGCGCGCGGTCCGCCACAACCTGCGTGGCAGGCATGCTCGGGTCAGCGCCGCTCATAGGAAAACCTTACTGTCAGAGTCGCCTGCTGGTAGTCAACTGTGAGTCCGGTGAAGACGATTCGCATGACTGCGAAATACGGCGCGAAAGCAGCTCGCACAACGTGCTCATTCGCCTCGATGTTCGCAGCGATTACTCCCCTGGTCCGAGTTTTGTTGCCCGTGAGGGTGATGCTGAGGGTTCTCGGGACGAATGTCGGCTCATCGAGCAGGGCGACGATCAGAGCCCTGAGCGCCGTGCGTTGATCGGTGCCCATCCATGTTGCCCTCCCATCCCTGTCCACCACCGAACGGTGAACCTCATCGAGTTGGACACCGTCGTCACCAGCGATAACTTCGAGCCAGGTGCGGTCGGCCTCTGCGACCATCAGTGCCCTGATCGAATCTGCGATCTCTCTCGCACGCTCGCGATCACCGTCACTGAACGTGTCCCGCGCCAGGAGTGACGTGAAGAACGGCAGAACGTCGCGGCCGAGAATCATGACGCGGTCCTGACGAACGGACCGGGTGATACCGTCCCTCAACCGGTCGGTCTGTTGGGCGACGGAGCGTCGCGCACGCTCCTGCCACCTCTCCAGCGAGTCGACCAGGCTGCCTGAGAAGCTTGCCGAAGCGAAGGAGAGAGCAATGATCGGCGTCATTCCGACGAGAACGAAGGACACTGGTGGCATGGAGGTGTGCAGAGTCGGCACTTCGAGGAGAGTGATGAACCCGACGAAGATCGCGGCAAGTCCACCGGCCGTGGCGAGTTCACGTGATGGTCGGTAGACGCCCAAGGACAGTATCAGCAACCCCAGCGCGACGGGCCCATAATCGTCCTGGATGTACCTGTTCGCCCCCCATTGACTCGCCACGGAAAGTGCGATGGACCCTAACGCGAGGAGTTGGACAACGGTGTGGGATGACCGAGTGAATGGTGCACGTTCTGGCGCGCTGGCAATGGTCACCGTGACCGCCGCCCCGGCAAGCCACACCAGCGCCAGTACAGCAAGCATGACATTCGTGACTTGGTCGAGCGTGCGGATGGTCATCACCAATCCGTAAATAAAGGCACCGGTGGCGAGGACGACCGCAAGTGTCCGGTTACCCAAGGTTCCCACCGGGTCGAGTTGCTGTCGCGTCCGCTCGACCACGCTCACGAGGTTTCTCCCGGTAGTTGAGTTGAAACAGTTTCCCCCACGGTTGAGGGA
>JBDTCD010000175.1:0-6691 GCA_039923755.1 Terrimesophilobacter sp.
GCTCTTGCGGCACGGGACACCACGACGCCGTACTGGGTGCTCATCTCACTGTCTCTGGCAGCGGGGGTTGGGGGTGGCAGCTTCTCTGGGCTGATGGCTTCCACGAGCTACTTCTTCCCGAAGAGACTCGCCGGCACTGCGCTGGGCCTCCAAGCCGGAATCGGCAACCTCGGTATTGGGCTCATGCAGCTACTTCTACCGTGGGTGGTCGGTTTCGGTCTGTTCGGTACCGCAATTCTGACCCCTCAGAGCGACAAAGAGGGCAAACTCGTCTGGTTGCACAACGGTGGGCTTGTTCTCATCCCCTGGGTGCTGCTCACCGTTGTGTTGACGGTGCTGCTCATTCGCCGAGTGCCAATCCAGGCAAACTTTCGCCAGCAGTTGGACATCTTCAGGCTCAAGCACACCTGGATCATGACAGCTATCTACCTCATGTCTTTCGGCGCGTTCAGTGGCCTTGCGGCGCAGACCGGTCTCATCATCCTGAACGTTTTTAGCTCGGACAAGTTCGGTGCTGCTGCCCCCAACCCACTCGCGTGGGCGTGGATCGGGCCGATGCTGGGTGCCCTCGTTCGGGCCGGCGTTGGACCACTGTGCGATAAGTGGGGGGGTGCGAAGTTCACCTTCATCGGCGGGCTCGGCATGACGGCCGGCACCATCGTCACGCTGTTCTTCCTGAACCCAACGTCGGCGAACGATTTCTACGGATTTTTCACCGGTATGACGATCATCTTCTTCTTCTCCGGGTTCGCGAACGCTGGCACTTTCAAGCAGATGCCGATGATCTTCCCGCCGCGCCAGGCGGGCGGCGCGATCGGCTGGACCGCAGCGATCGGCGCTTTCGGACCATTCCTGGTCGGAATGTCCCTGTCGGTCATGGCGCCCAGCGCATTCTTTATTATTTGCGCAGTCTGGTGCGCATTCTGCACCGCACTGGCGTGGTGGTACTACGCCCGCCCGAACGCGGAAAAGCCAAGCTGACCCTCTGGGGCCAGGCCGGTTAAGAATCAGGAGAGAACCATGGGCAAGCTGGATGGCAAGGTTGCGGTAGTCACGGGTGGGGCGATGGGAATGGGTGCCGCGGATGCGGCGATCCTCGCCCGCGAAGGTGCCACCGTCATTGTCGCAGATGTCGATGAGAAGGAAGGCACCGCTGTAGCAGAGTCGATTGGCGGTCACTACCGTCACCTCGACGTCACGAATGAAGACAACTGGCGCGATCTGGTCGCCGACGTCGTCTCCACGGTCGGGAACATTGACATCCTGATCAACAATGCGGGAGTGGTCGCGTTCACACCGGTCGCGACGACGGAACTTGCGGAGTGGAATCGGGTGATCAACATCAACCTGACGGGTGTGTTCCTGGGCATCCGTTCTGTGGTCGAGACCATGAAGGCGGCGGGCGGCGGCGTGATCGTCAATCTCTCCTCCACTGCGGGGATGATGGGCTACTCCAACCTGAGCGCGTATGTCGCGAGCAAGTGGGGTGTGCGAGGACTCACCAAGGCCGCAGCGCTCGATCTCGGCCGTGACAACATTCGCGTGGTGTCCGTGCACCCGGGCGGAATACGCACACCCATGACGGCCGGGATGGAAGGCAACGAGATGTACGCGTCGCAACCGATCCCGCGCATCGGAGAACCCGACGAAGTCGCGAAGCTCATCCTGTATCTCGTCGCCGATGCGACCTTCTCCACGGGAACCGAATTCATCATTGATGGCGGAGCGACGGTGGGCCAGGCGCTCAACGTCTGAATCCTTTGGTCCCCTGCGACTGACGCTTGCACCGGTTTAGAGTGGAATGGTGCCACGCACCAACTTCGAGAACCTGTACCAGGAACTCCTCATCGACCACTCCAAGCAGCGACACGGTTACGGCCTGATTGCGAACCCGAGCTCCGAGTCGCACGGCGTGAATCGAAGTTGCGGTGACGAAATCACCCTGCACATTCATTCGGCCGACGGGTTAATCGACTCTGTGAGTTGGATCGGCCAGGGCTGTGCAATTTCGCAGGCGTCCGCGTCCATGCTGTCCGACATCATGACGGGCCTTGCTCTCCCCGAGTGCCTGGAGCGCGCGTCCGTATTCCGGTCCATGCTGCAGTCGCGCGGAAAGGATGCCGGCGACGAGGAGCTTCTGGGCGATGCAGTGGCGTTGAGCGGGGTTTCGCTTTACCCGCCACGTATCAACTGCGCAATGCTCGCCTGGACCGCATTCGAAGACGGAGTGGGCCGAATCGCCGTGTGAGGCGATGGCGGCCACGTGAACGACGCGGCCGCGTGGCCGACGATGCAGCGTTGGATCGCTCACGTGACTCGCATCGTGCGTGAGAACAGCATTGGTATGGGTAGCCGCTACCCGGAGTCAACTTCGGCGCCTCGGTAGACTTGGCGAGTGGGTTTGGACATCGAAGGACTCCGTAGGGACTTCCCTGCTGTGAAGCGAACCGTCGATGGAAGGCCGCTCGCCTACCTCGATTCCGCGGCGACCAGTCATAAGCCGCTGAGCGTCCTTGATGCTGAGCGCGACTTCTACGAGCAGCACAATGCCGCCGTTCATCGTGGCGCGCACGCTCTCGCAGCGGAGGCGACCGACCTGTTCGAATCTGCGCGTTCTCGCCTCGCTCGCTTCATTGGCGCACGCGATGATGAAGTCATTTGGACGTCCGGCGCAACCCAGGCACTCAACCTCTTGGCCTATTCATTCTCCAACGCAAGCGCAGGAAGGGGCGGGGCAGAAGCGCGACGCTTCGCCTTGGACGAACACGACGAGATCGTGGTGACCCAGCTCGAACACCACGCCAACCTGCTGCCCTGGCAGGAGCTCGCTTCGCGAACCGGAGCGACGCTTCGCTATATCGGAGTCGATGACTCTGGGAACCTGCGGATGTCAGAGGCTGCCGAGGTAATTGGCCCACGCACGAAGATCCTTGCGTTCACTCACGTGTCCAATGTGACGGGTGCAATAAACCCGGTAGGCGAACTTGTCGCGCTTGCTCGCCGGGTCGGAGCGCTGGTCGTCCTCGACGCGTGCCAGTCCGCCCCGCACCTCGCTCTCGACGTGAAAGCTCTCGACGTGGACTTCGCCGCCTTCAGCGGCCACAAGATGCTCGGTCCCCTCGGTGTCGGGGTCCTTTACGGCCGCAGCGAACTCCTGAACGCGATGCCACCGTTCCTCACCGGCGGATCGATGATTTCACGCGTGACGATGGACGGTGCCGAATATCTTGCCGCCCCCGCACGTTTCGAGGCCGGAACGCAGCCGGTCGCACAGTCCATTGGGCTGGCAGCAGCCGCAGACTATCTGGACAATCTCGGCATGTCGTTCGTCCATGAGCGGGACGCCGAGTTGGGTCAGGCCCTGGCGATCGGTCTCGCAGCGATCCCCGGCATCCGCGTGCTCGGGCCAGCGCCCGGTGAGCCCCGGGTGGGATTGGCCAGTTTCGTCCTAGACGGGGTTCACTCTCACGATGTTGGACAGTTCCTCGACGACATGGGTATCGCCGTGCGGGTGGGTCACCATTGCGCGGAGCCCCTTCACCGGCGGCTTGGTCTGGCCGCGTCCACCCGCGCCAGCACCTCGGTGTACACGACGGATGCGGAGGTCGCCGCCCTCATGGACGGTGTCCGCCAGGTGAGGGCGTTCTTCCGGGTGTGAAGGTCGCCCACTCAGTCGTGGCTGACCGGCTCGGCTTCACCCTCCGCGGCGCGACGGGCAAGAACAAAGGCGAGGTCGGAGAGCCGGTTCAGGTAGTGCTGTACGTCGTCGCTCACGACATGACCGGCGTCTTTCGCGCGCAGGGTGTGGCGTTCAGCACGTCTCACAATGGTTCGTGCGAGATCGAGTGCGGCCTCCAGCGGCGTCGTCCCCGGAACCAGAAACACCGGCCGTAGGGGCTGCTCCTCCGTGAGGTCATCGATGAGGCGTTCAATAGCCGTGACCATCTGTCCCTCCACAAGTGATATTCCCGGCTTCAGGCGGTCCCGGTGCGACGGGTTCACGGAAAGGTCGGCCGCAACGACGAACAGTTCCCGTTGAACGTGAAGCAGGATCTCCGCAATCCGCTCGTCAGCGCATCCGGCACGCGCCACTCCGAGCGCCGACACGGCCTCATCGATGTCGCCAAGGGCTTCGACCAGTTCCCCGCCTTTGGGTATGCGACCTCCGAACAACTGGCCAGTGGTACCGTCATCCCCGGTCTTCGTATAAACACGGCTCACGTGCATAGCCTCCCGTCGCAGCTCAACACTAGGGTGGAGTTGTCACCCGTACTCAGGGTGTCATAACTCCCGCGGAGGGGAAACCGGTCGAAATCCGGTGCTGACCCGCAACCGTAGGACGGCCAGCACCGTCGAGCCGGGATACCTGCCTCGGGAGCGAATAACAACTCTTGATCGTCGTGGTCTGCGTGACAGAGTCCGGACCCTCATCCGGCGAGATCACACGGTCCCGGCGGGCGTTTCGGTACCGGACCGATCGCGGACCCCTGCTGGAAGGCCCGCCATGATCCCGTCCCCCGCCGATCGCATTGCTCAGGTCGGGATTCGGATGCTCGCCGCCTTCACGATCGCTGCACTGGCCACGTTCGGCGGTGCGGAAGCGGTGAATGGATCGACCGCCCGTGCCACCGCACAGACGAACCCCGCCAGCCAATCCTGTGCGGACGGCGTGGCCGTCGTGGTCGACTTCACCGACATCGGCGGGAAAGTGGAGACAGGCTGTGCAGCGCAGGCCCCGGCGACCGGCCGCGCCGCACTCCTGGCCGCGGGATTCACTGCGGTCGATTCTCAGCCAGGCCTCATCTGTGCGATCAACTCGATGCCCAACCCGTGCCCCGAAACCTTCCAGGGATCGTTCTGGTCCTACTGGCACAGCACGGCCACCAGCGAGTGGGTCAGCTACCAGGTTGGCGCGGACGCGAGCGCTCCTAAGCCCGGTGACATTGAAGGTTGGCGCTACGACAACGGTTCGACCCCACCCGGAATTGCGCCGGCCGACGTCGCAGGTGCTCTGCCCACACCGACGCCGAGCGCCACATCAGATCCGAGCGCATCCCCGTCAGATTCCTCGGGCAGCGCTAACAGCGTGGGCGGTGAGCAGGACGCCATCGCTCAGGATCGTGCCGCACAAAACCTGGTTCTGACCATCACGGGGATCGGGTTCCTCGCACTCGTCATCATCGTGATCCTCGTCTTCGTCCTGCGCGCTCGTCGCCGCGGTCCTGGGGCGCGTGACTAGAGTTGCTCAACGTCGACCCGCGCACGACGCGAAGTGTCCACCCTGTGGCGTGGTGGGTCTGGGCTCTCGGTATCGCCGTAGCAACGACGAGATCTCCGGGAATCGTGTCGACGATGATACTCATCACCGCCCTCGTGGTGGTTGTCGCATCCTGCCATGAGCGTTCGGCGTTCTCTCGCGCCTTCCCGGCGTACCTCGCGCTCGCCGCAGGGGTCGTCATCATCCGAGTGGTGTTCTACGTGCTCGTCGGCATCAAAGTGGGTACGGATGTCGTGCTGCCGCTTCCCCGAATCCCACTACCTGCCTGGGCTAGCGGCATCGGGCTGCTCGGGCCGGTCACGGCATCCGGGCTTCTGGGCGCGGCAACCGCGGGGCTCGCACTGGCCGCACTCCTGTTGTGCTTCGGTGCGGCCATCGCGCTCACGAACCCGCAGAGGACGTTGAGGAGCCTACCCGCGTCGCTGCACTTGCTCGGCACATCCGCCGTCATCGCCATGACGATCGCACCACAACTCGTCACGTCCTGGCAGCGGGTGCGGCGCGCGCACGCTCTGCGGGGTCGGTCATTGCGCGGCCGGCGCGCGATCGCCGCGACAACGCTGCCTGTTCTTCAGGATGCATTGGAGCGATCGATCGCCCTTGCCGCGTCAATGGACTCGCGAGGGTATGCACGGGTGCACCGCGGGAGCAGCCGACTCGTGCTTCGCCTCATGCTCTGCGCCCTCCTCGGCGCGGCGCTCGGAACTTACGCGCTTCTGGATGGCACCGGGCCACGCTGGCTCGCCATGCCCCTGCTTGCCATTCCCCTCCTCGTGGGAGGCGGTGGCGCCGCAGTAGCCGGGAGCGTGATCGCCTCCCGCCGCATCGTCACCACGAGATATCGCCCTGATACATGGCGCACCCGGGAGAGCGTCATCGCCGGATGCGGCGTAGCGGTCGCCATCGCCGCTGCCACCGCCGCCATCGTGGCACCACAGCTCTTCTTCGCGTCCCAGCACCCCCTCGCAGCGAATGCCGGCGGGCAGCCCTTCTCTCTCACCTTCGTGTTGTGCGGCGTGCTCGCGCTCGTTCCCGCCGTGGTCGGGAGGACGCGATGATTTCACTGGATGCCGTGACCTTCCGCTACCAAGGCTCTGCAGTGCCGGTCCTTGACGACGTCACGCTCACGATCCCTGAAGGTGAACTCTGCCTCGTCGTCGGCCCCACCGGGTCGGGCAAGTCGACTCTTTTGCAACTCGTGAACGGGCTGGTCCCACACTTCACTGGTGGAAGCCTGTCGGGCGCCGTCACCGTCGGTGGGCTCGACACCCGGACGCATCCTCCGCGAGACCTCGCCGGAGTCGTCGGTGTTGTCGGCCAGGACCCGGTCGCCGGATTCGTGACCGATCGGGTCGATGACGAGCTTGCGTACAGCATGGAGCAACTCGGCATCCCCGCCCACACGATGCGGCA
>JBDTCD010000176.1:0-8619 GCA_039923755.1 Terrimesophilobacter sp.
TGCACTAATTGGTCTTAGTGCTCTCGTTCAGCTTGCACGACTGCTCTCGCTTGCGCGCCGCCCGGAGAACGCGCTACTGCGGTCGCGCGGCGCGTCGGCCCAGTGGCTCACCACAGCAGGGTTGATCGAGGCAGGCATAGTCGCGGTGATCGGTTGCGGCGCCGGATTCGCTGCAGCTGCGATCGCGCTCCTCGCACTTTTCGGGCCAGATGCTGTGGCCTTCACGCCGTGGGAGTTCGCCGCTCTGATAGCGATCACCGTCCTTGTGGTTTTCGGCCTCACCGGGTTCCTCGACTCGATCCGCCTCGCCAAGCGCGACGCGATCGACGACTCAGGTCGCACCCAAGCTGCAGCGACCATCGGGACGATGGTGCTTGCCCTCGCCGCTGCAGGGGTCGCCGTGTGGCAGTCGCTCCTGTACGGGTCACCCCTCACCACTGATGCGGCCGGTCGCACCTCGGTGAATCCCCTCGCCGTCGTCGCGCCCACGCTCACTCTCATTGCCATCGCCCTCGTGCTGCTGGTGATTTTCGGTCCGCTCGCCTCCGCCTGGCAACGTATCGCCGCTGCAAGGCCACAGCTTCAGCCGTCGTATTCGGCGCGGCAGGTGGCCAGAGGACTGAGCAGTTACGCGGTCGCCGTTCTCGTCGTTACCCTCGCTGTCGGCGGAGTCGTTGTCGCATCGGGGTACTCCGGTTCTTGGCACTCTCTCGCAGGGCGCAATGCAGAACTCGTGACCGGTGCGGATGCGCGCGTCACGCTCACGACGGCGGGCTTCCCGCAGGCGAATGCCACACCCGTGACCGGCGCCGAGTTCCTCGATGTGCCGGGCGTGACCGCGGCCGTACCCGTGCTGTCGACTCCCATTTCGATTGGAGACAACGACTCCGGAATGCTCACGGCAATTCCCCATGACGCGATCGACAAAGTCGTGACGAATGCGGGCGGCTCGCTCGATCCGTCCGCGCTCGCACGCGGGGTGGGCAACGTGAAGCTCAAGGGCATAGAACTCCCGGCCGGAACGACGACTCTCTCACTCTCGATGACGGTGAAAGAGGGTTTTGATATTCCCGCCCACGTCAGTATTCACTACAGCGGCTGGGTGCAGGCGGCCGTATGGCTCCGCGATGAGACCGGTGCGATCATCACAAAGACTCTTCCTCGAATCGACATCGCACCGTTGAGCGCAGCGACTTCCGTGACGGCCCCGGTACGCATCGACATTCCGCCTGGCAGCGATTCATGGTTTCTGGTCGCGATCGACTACATGGTGGGTGCCGAAGCGGGCTTCATCAACACCACATTCGGCGACCTCGAGGCCACAACGGCATCCGGGACGCAACACGTCGCCCTCGACACTCGAACCTGGGGGATGCCGCTATTGTTCTCCTACGGCTCCAGCGTCGTGAATGTTGCGGACGGGCTGACTCTCGGTCTGCAGGCAGAGGGAGGCAGGCCCTACAGCCTCCGGTTTGCCGCCCAGGACATTGAGCTGGGCGCCATCTCCGCTCCCGGGTACGCCGGCAACTGGTTTTTCGAACCGGATCCCTTGCCGCTCGTGGTGAGCAAGGAACTCGCGTCCCACTACGACGTGAAACCGGGCGACACGTTCACGCTTCGCTTTGCAGGAAGCGGACTCAGCATCAACGGCAAAATCTCTGCGATCGCGCCGCTGCTCCCCGGTGTCCAGTCCCCCAACTCCATCGTCGTCGACCTGAACGCCTTGACGGAATACGTTCTGGGATCAAGCACGGTCATTCCCGTCGCCAATCAGATCTGGCTCGCCACGAGCGGGCCGGTGTCGCTGGGGAGCGTTCTCCCGGAGGGCGCGACCCTAGTCACTCCCGAGACGGCGCTCGACACCACCTTTGCCGCCCCCGCCGAACTCGCCCTATGGATCGCGGCGATCGGATGCCTGTTGCTCGCGGCGATCTCGCTCGGCGCCGTGGCGCTCACGGTCGCGCGCTCCCGCCGCGGCGAAATTGCCGTCCTGCGGGCTGTCGGCATTTCGGCCCGGCAACAGTCCCGCTCTCGGTTCGCCGAACTGACTGCCGTCATTGTGTCCTCCGTCGTCTTCGGCGTGCTCGGAGGCGTAGCTGTTTCTGCCGTCACCATCCCGAACCTTGCCCGCTCGGCTGTCCAAGGAGTGCCAGAAGGGCTGAGCGCCTCCCTCACTTTTTCCCTGGCCACCGGTGGCATACTGCTGTTGGGCTCCCTCGTCGTCTTGATCGGTATTGCTGCGTTTTCCGCCCTGCGGGTACGCAGCGTCGCGCTCAACACAAGCGAGAGACTGGAGACGCGATGAGTCGGCGTTCTCGCACCTCGCTGGTGGGCCTTCTTGCCCGCCAGTTCCAATTTGATCTCGGCCCGCTGCTCGCGATGGCGGCGACCGTGCTCATCGTCGCCACCCTCGCGGCGACGGCTCCTCTCGCGCTGCGTTCGATGACCTCCGCTGAAGTCGCCTACCAGATGGAGAACCTTCCGGCCTCCCGGCGCGACCTGCTCAGCCGCGCACCAGGAAGTCCTATCATCACACCGGGAAAAGCCCCGTTCTCCCAGTTCGAGAGTGCCCTCAAGAATGCTACCGAGAGCGCCCCGAACCCGCTGAGAAAGACTCTGGGGCCGGCAAACTTCGTGGTGTCCACGGACAGCCTCCAGGTGGCGCGCCTCGGAGTGGAGTGGAACGACCCGCTCACTCCCATCACGCTCAACGTGGCTCCCGCCCTGGAGCAGAACGTCCGATTGACCGCCGGATCCATGCCGGCCACGTTCCACCAGATCCTTGCTCCGGACAATGGCGATCGGTTCCCCATCAATGCCCTGACGAGGGATCCGGTTGACCCTCAGATCGACATCATCATGTCCGCCGCGAGCGCGACGGAGGCGAAATGGGCGGTGGGCGAGCAACGGCTGGTCATGGTTGACAGCAAACACGGCTTCTACGCGAATCTGTCGGGAACCTTCGACGCGATCGATCCGAATGGCGGATTCTGGGCCGCCGCCAGGTCCGCCCTGAAGCCGGGAATCTCCTACACGGCCTTCAGCGGGACCAACACCCGGATCGTGACGAGCGCTGCCTTTATTGATCCCGGTTCGTGGTCCACCATGATCGACCAGACCGCATTGAGCGTGACGACCGCCGTCGGAATCCCGTTCTCCACTCACGGGCTCACCGTCGACGAAGATGAAGCACTGTTGCCTCAGCTTCGGCACTTCATCAGCCAGCCACAGCAGGTCGCAAAGATCGCGAACTCGACAACTGTCGCCACACTCGTCTTCAGTTCGGACGCGGATGCGACGTTGAGCACCGCTCTGTCGCGAGCGTCCACCGCCACCTCCGTCCTGGTCATGGTCGCGTCGGGGCCGATTGGCGTCGCCATCGCTGCACTATGGTTACTCTCCAGACTCATCATGCTGCGCCGGCGGGACGCACTCGCACTAGCCTCAGCGCGCGGCGCGAGCGGTGTGCAATTACGAACCGCTCAGTCCATGGAGATACTCGCACTGTCCATCCCGAGTGCCGCGATCGGTGCGGTAATTGCCTACGTGCTGTTTCCCTCAGCGTGGTCCCCCATTTCCGTGATCCTCGCCGTCACAATCGCGCTCGTTCCGCCCGTACTCACGGCGACCGTAACATCGCCCCGCAGCCTGAGAATCACGCGCGGGGACATCGACCCACGCGCTCGAGGGCGATTCCGGTGGGTGCTCGAGGTTATCGTGCTTGCCGTCACGGCCCTGGCCGTTTTCCTACTCCTTCAGCGGGGACTCACCGCTACGGGCACCACCGTCACTGTCGACCCGCTCCTCGCCTCAGTGCCGCTCCTGCTCGCCGTTTCCGCAGGGCTGATTGTCCTGCGCCTCTACCCTCTTCCCCTCCTCGGGATTGCGCGTGCGGCGAAGAAGCGTAAGGGAATCGTTGGATTCCTCGGGGCACACCGCAGCATCCGGGACCCTGCGGCCGGCCTGGCTCCCGTGCTCGCGATGGTCGTTGGCCTCGCGGTTGCCGTGTTCTCCGGTGTGCTTCTGGGAACGGTGTATGGCGGAGTCAACACGGCGGCGCAGTCGAGTATCGGCGCCGACCTGCGTATCGACTCGCCCATCATTACCCCAGCGCAGCTCGAGCGCATCGGTGCGGTGCCGGGCGTCGCGGCGTCCGTCGCGATCTACCAAAACAACACGCTCCTCAATCTGTCGGTAGGAGACAACATTTCGGTCCCCGTCGTTGTCGTCGACACCGCTGCGCTTTCCAGAGTGCAGAACGGCGTCCCAGGCACCGCTTCCGTTGATCACGACATGTCGGGCAAGGTCGGCAACCGGATCCCGGTGATTCTCTCCCCCGACCTCGCCACCCGATACCAGATCACGAAGAACTCCAGTCTTGGTATCGAGGGCATTATCAGCGGTGGCACTCCTGGTACCTCACGATCTCTGAGTGGTGTCGAAGATTGGGTGCTCATCGACCGTGCCCAGAGCAGCACATTCGATATCGACAAGTTCCTCCCCAGCATCGCGCTTCTGCGACTTGACCAGGGTGCCGACCTCAGCGCTGTCAAGGCGGCGCTCGAACCCATAGTGGGCCCGGATGCCACCATCCAGAGCCCTGCGGATGCCTCTGCACTTCAGAACGGTTCGCCCATGTCCGGAGGGCTTCAACTTGCACTCCTTGCACTCATCCTCGTTGTCGCGCTGCTGTGTGCCGCGACCGTCGTGCTCGCGCTCATGATCAGCGGGCCGGCCCGTGAGCGCCTCCTCGCGCTTCTGCGCACCCTTGGCCTGACCAGGACTCAGGCGCAAGGAATCACCGGATGGGAGATCGGCCCGACCGCGATCGTCGCAATAGTGGTAGGGCTCGCCCTAGGCGCTATTCTCCCGCTCATCGTCCTTGCCGGTGTCGATCTTCGCCCCTTCACCGGCGGTATCCTCCAGCCTGCCATCACTGTCGACCCCGCTCTGATGGCTCTCATCATCGGCGGCTTCACACTGCTCGTCGTCATCGCCACCGTCATTGCTATCTCAGCCGCCCGCCGGGTAAGTCTTGCCAAAACCCTCAGAACGTCCGAGGAAGGATAGAACCATGAAGTCAGAGACCGCCGAGCCGCACATCCTGTGTTCAGATCTCGTGCGCATTTTCGCCGCGGAAGGCGTGGAGGTCCAGGCACTCCAGGGACTCAACCTGAGCGTCGACAAGGGCGAGATGGTGGCGCTTGTCGGGGCGAGCGGGTCGGGCAAGTCGACGCTACTGACGATCCTCTCCGGACTGGACACTCCCACGGCGGGCGTCGCACGGTGCGCCGGGAGCGACTTGCTGACGATGGGTCGGAAGGAACGTGTGCAGTACCAGCGGCACAGTGTCGGGTTCGTCTGGCAACAGACTTCTCGCAACCTGCTCCCGTATCTCACTGCGATGGAGAATGTCGCCATGGCGATGGCCGTTGCCGGTAACCCGGCGAAGGACCGCAAGGGGCGCATTCAGGAACTGCTCGACCTTCTCGAGGTCGGGTACTGCGCCGACCGCAAACCCACTGAAATGTCGGGGGGCGAGCAACAACGCACCGCGATCGCAGTCGCACTCGCCAACGATCCGGAGGTGCTCCTCGCCGACGAACCGACAGGTGAGCTCGACGAAGCAACCTCCGCCGACGTGCTTGAGGCCATGCGAGGGGTGAACGAGGGCTTCGGCATCACGACCCTCATCGTCACGCACGACCCGGCCGTATCCGACCACGTCAACCGTACGGTCCAGATTCGCGACGGCCGCACCTCCACCGAAGTTCTTCGGCGCCGTGAAATCGACGAACACGGGCACGAGCAGCACATCGCCGAAGAGTTCGCGGTACTCGACCGCGTCGGGCGGATGCAGCTGCCCGACGACTTCACTAGAGCGCTCGACCTGCGCGAACGGGTACGACTCGCACTGGAGACCGATCACGTCGGGGTGTGGCCAGGCCATCTGCCTGCCAAAGGCGTCCCGGAACACACAGCACCTGCCAGCACACCACCGGGCGGTGCAGCGCATGGCGATGCGGCGTCGGGAAACGCAGAGGAGCCATCATGATGGATGAAATGCGGCCCGCCCTTCGGGCGGAGAGTGTCAGTCGGACCTTCACGACTGGTGCAGGAGACGTGAACGCCTGCACTGATATCAAGATCCAGGTGCATGCCGGTGAACTCCTCGTTGTCCGGGGCAAGAGTGGCAGTGGCAAGACCACGCTCCTCAACATCCTCGGTGGCCTCGACCGGCCTACGTCAGGAAAAGTCTGGATCGGTGACGACGACCTCACGACCCTGGGCGACACGAAGCTCGCCGAAGTTCGGCGGGGGCGGATCGGCTACGTCTTCCAGACGTTCGGGCTGATCCCCGTACTCTCTGCTGCCGAAAACGTGGAGGTCCCGCTGCGCATCCGTGGAACGGATCCGGTGGAGCGAGAGGCCATGGTCGCCGAGATGCTCGACCTCGTCGGGCTGGGAGACCACGCAGCCCAACGGCCATACGAACTCTCCGGCGGCCAGCAGCAACGCGTTGGTCTCGCCCGCGCGCTCATCGGTGAGCCGGACATCCTGCTCGCCGACGAACCCACCGGCCAGCTGGACTCGCGCACCGCCGCCACCATGATGGACCTGATCGAGGAGCTCGTGAAGGCGAAGGGGATCGCGGCGGTCGTTTCCACGCATGACCCGCTGCTTGTTTCTCGCGCCCACAACGTCGTGGACCTCCACGACGGACGGCTGGTGCAGGCGGAGACCCGCCGGGGCCGCCACGCTGCACCAGCCGTTGAATCAACTTAGAACAGGATCAGAAGGTACCTGATAGTCCTCATCGCGAAACATGAGATTCACAAATACCCCCATATTGGCGTCCAACGACGCGGTGCAGGGCGGCATCGGAGCGCTGGAACGGTCACCTCGGGGAAGTTTGGTTCCTCCGAGGTGACCGATGCCAACAGCTCGCTAGCCCCTTGCGCCAGTATTCACCGAGATCACCGTCGACGCGGTTGTTCCGCCGTAGCTGACAAGACCCAGGTAGCTGGTCGACGCCTTCAACTTTGACCACGACGCGGTATACGTTATCGGAACGCCGGGCTGCGCGGGGAGAACCGAAGGATTCAACACCAGTGGCGCGCCTCCTTGCAGAACCGAGAAGGTCCGCAGGTCAAACGCCGTAGTCGGGTTCGCCGAGTAGACCGAAACGATAACCAGATATTTCGCCGCCTCCGGTGAATAGAGATCAACGCGTTCATCCGCAGAGCTCGTTGCAGACTGCCAACCAGCTACCGGGGATTTCTTCTTGTCAAGCTGATATACCGTGAGGTCGAGATCTGCCGTGTTATCGATCGAATCCAGATCGAACCGAGCCAGAACAGTCCCCTTCGGAACACTCACCACATACTGGAACTCATCACCAGTCGAACCCAGACCGGAATGTCCTTTGATGACGTGGGTCGGGTCGATCTGCAGCGTTCCGGCCGTCAGGCCAGTCGTGCTGAGTGGGATGTCCCCTGCGCCTCCGGGGGTGACCGTCACGCCGACAGTCCCGGAAAGGCCAGTCCCGCTTACCTCGCGGGGTGCGACGATGGTCACCGGCTGGATCGCGATTGGTGAACGAACAATCGTCGTTCCACTGGTCCACGTCAAATAACCTGTTGAGAATTGATCGAGTGGGGCCGTGGTACGCGTGAACGTCACGTGGTAACTCTTCGACTCACCAGCCGCCGCAAACGTGAGCTCCGTCGGCGACACGACCGCGTCGATTCCATCCAAGACGACCGACGGCGTGAACGTTCCCGGCTGGGTTGCCGTCACCGTCCTGGTAATCATCTCGGGCGCGGTAAGCGCTCCGATCGCGATCGATGCAAGGTTCAGGTTGCTCGGGTCAATGGGGCTCACCCCCACGTTGTAACCGATTCCTTCAATGTAAGCGTTCCAATCACCTAGGTCGTTGAGGTACAGAAGCCCCGGCGAGAAGTACTTCGTCGGGTCGACGTGCCCAGCACCCTGGATGAACGGGTCCGTCACCGGGGCGCCGTTACCGTCCACCGTGTTGTACGCGGTCGTCATCATGGCCGACTTGATCTCCGACGGTGATGCGTTCGGCGACTTGCCGAGGTAGAGCGCGGCCAGCCCGGTGATGTGCGGTGTCGCCATCGAGGTCCCGGAAAGGAACTGGAATGTCGGGGCCCCACCCTCTGCATTGGCACCATCCGCGATGATCGCGACACCCGGTGCCGTGATGTCGGGCTTCAGGATATCGCTGCCATCAGCGAGAACCGGCCCGCGCGAGGAGAATCCGGCAACCTGCGGGGTGGGCGGTTCAATACCCGTCATATTACCGGGCATAAATGTTGCGGTCGCGCCCGGGGCTGCCGCGTACGCCATGAGCGCGGCGTGGAACTGCGCATCAAGGTGAATGGTCGGCACCGTGTGGTTGTCGAGGTCGACCGAACTCGGTGTGACGTTGACGAGAACCATGCCAATACCGCCGGCCCGCTTCACTTCAGCAGACTTGTCGACGCGAGCAATGACACCTCGCTCGCAGACCACAATCTTGCCTGCCGTGAGCGCAGGGTCGAGAGTGTTGGCGTAGCAGAGGTTTGCGTTAGCGGCACCAGCAAGTTTTACGCT
>JBDTCD010000177.1:0-6669 GCA_039923755.1 Terrimesophilobacter sp.
GCGCGCGAAGAGATTTTCGGACCGGTGTTGTCTGTGCTGACCTTCCGCACCCCTGCCGAGGCCATCGCGAAAGCAAACAATACGCCGTATGGGCTCTCTGCGGGAATTTGGAGCGACAAAGGCAGTCGCATCCTTGGCGTTGCCGACAAGCTGAAGGCTGGCGTTGTGTGGGCGAATACCTTCAATCGCTTCGATCCGGCAAGCCCGTTCGGCGGCTATAAAGAGTCCGGTTACGGCCGCGAAGGTGGTCGGCACGGGCTCGGAGCCTATCTAGAATCCGGCTGGCATGAATCCCGTCAGACTTCCCGCACGTCTCTCCCCGAGAGATCGCACCGCGATCGCCTCGACGGTGGCCGCGCCAAAAACCCACGTCCACTTCGCGCTCCACAGAAGGGGGCCTCAAAATGACTACTCACCTCGCCGTGCCGAAGACCTACAAGCTCTATATCGGCGGAGCCTTCCCGCGCAGTGAGTCCGGGCGAACCTACGAGGTCGCCACGCGCACGGGGACCTTCCTCGCCAACGCGGCAAAAGCCAGCCGCAAGGACGCCAGAGACGCCGTTGTGGCCGCCCGTGCAGCGCAGCCCGGATGGGCGGGAGCGACCGCGTACAACCGCGGCCAGGTGCTCTACCGCATCGCGGAACTGCTTGAGGGCCGGCGAGCGCAATTTGTTGATGAACTCCGCCGGGGTAGTGGGCTCACTGAAATGCGCGCCTTGCGCGAAGTGGACGCAGCGATCGATGTGTGGGTGTGGTATGCCGGCTGGGCAGACAAGTATCTGCAGGTAACCGGCAACGGAAATGCCGTGAGTGGCCCGTACTTCAACATCTCAACGCCGGAACCCACCGGAGTCGTTGCCGCCATCGCCCCACAGGACTCTGCGGTGCACGGAACCGGACTCCTCGGTCTCGTCTCGGTGATCGCACCGGTGCTCGTCAGTGGGAACTCGGTCGTCGTCGTGGCGAGTGAATCGACACCGCTGCCGGCGATAAGCCTCGCGGAGGTGCTCGCTACGAGTGATGTTCCCGGTGGAGTCGTCAACATCCTTACCGGGTCGCCCGCGGAGATCGCTCCGTGGCTAGCGAGTCATGCGGATGTAAATGCGCTCGACCTCACCGGTGCGGGAAACCTGGAGTGGATTGAACTGCAGATCGCCGCAGCTGACACGCTCAAGCGCGTGTTGCCACCTGAGCCAGGCGTTCCAGCCCCGTCGCTCGATCGCGTGCAGTTCTTCACCGAAACGAAGACGGTGTGGCACCCGAAGGGGATTATCTAGCGCACCGGCGACGTTACAGGGTCCCGATGAGCCTTCGATAGAAGTCGATGCCCTTCAGGAAAGTCGACACCCGAATTCGTTCGTTTTTGGCATGCAGGGTTCCCCGCTCCGCACTCGACATTTCAAACGGGCTGAACCGATAGACGTGATCGCTGATTCGGGAGAAGTGGCGGCTGTCGCTCGCGCCGAGCATGACGTAGGGCGTGACAATAGTGCCCTGGTACGTCTCTTCAATGGTGGCTTTGACGAGTTCCCAGGCGTTCCCGCTCGTTGGCGATACCGGGGAAGGCTCCGTCGGGTGCAGTGCCTCGATGCGGACAGCGTCGTCGCGGATTGCCCGCCGAACGTGAGCCGTTGCCTCATCGACGGTGGAATCGATCGCGATGCGGATGTTGACAATAGCCTCTGCGCGTTCAGCCAGAGCGTTGGCGGCCTGGGCTCCACTCAATTGCGTCACCGCCTGGGTTGTTCGCACCATCGCGTTCGTCTCATCGCTCATCCGCGCGAAAATGCCCAACAGCGGCAGTTTGGTGAGCCACAGGTTTGTGAACACCCACTTGAGGGGTTGCCGCGCATGAGCACCGAGAGTGCGGATCATTTCCAGGTTTGTCGACACGAAGGACTTTCTGAACGGCCGACGGTTGAGTCTGACGATGGCGCGTGCAAGCCGCACTGTCGCAGCGAGCTTCGGGGGAGTGGACGCGTGACCACCCTGTTGCTCGACGATGAGCCGGAGACTGAGGATACCCTTCTCGCTGACACCGACGACCGCGATAGGGCCGGTGACACCCGGAAAGATTCCCTCCACCACAGCCCCGCCCTCATCAAGCACGAGCGCCGGCCGCACGCCACGGCTTTCCAGAAGGTCGACGATCACCTGGGCGCCGGTTCCTGCAGTCTCCTCGTTGTGCCCGAAGCTCAGGTAGACGTCATGGGCGGGCACGAATCCGTCGGCCACGCGTGCCTCAACTCCTTCGAGGATGCTGACGAGTGACCCCTTGTCATCGAGCGTGCCTCGCCCCCACACGAATTGATCGCCTGACGCACCCACAAGTTCCGCGGCGAACGGGGGATGCTCCCATCCCGCGCTGGTTGCCGGTACGACGTCATAGTGGGCCATCAGGACGGTCGGTTCGCCCTCCAGGGACCCGTGCCAGCGGAACAGCATAGAGTGCCCGTCAACGAGTTCGAGGTCCAGCGCGGAATGCATTTTCGGATAGCGTTTCGCCAGCTCGTCGCGAAAAGTCTCGAAGTGCTCCCAGTCGATCTCGCTCTCGTCGAGTCGCGACACGGTGGGGATACGGATGAGAGCGCGAAGGTTCTCGATCGAGCGCTGGTCTTCGGTCTCAGGTTGCACACGTCGACTCTATAAGCCGGATAGCCTTGGAAACGATGACCTCCTATCCCACGCCCGCCTTCACGCGCCCCGCTCTTGCGCCGGGCCTGCTCGGTGCGATCGTCCTACTTGCGGGGCTTGCGCTGCTGGACAACGCGAGCGGCTATTTCTGGATCAAGGCCGTCGTGGCGGTCCTTGCCCTCATTGTGTGCGTTTTCGCGTGGCAAGCGCATCAGCAGTGGTGGCTCATCGCGCTGCTGCCGATCGTCGTTGCCTGGAATCCGGTCTGGCCCTTCGACTTCCATGGCCAGTTGTGGGTGGCCAGCCCATTTGTAGCGTCGCTTGCATTCGTTGTCGCCGGAATCCTCATCAAAGTGAAAAACTCTGAGGACCGCAACCGCCGTTAATGGTGGTTGCGGACGGCCATCGACGAGTCAGTAACCGGAAACATCCCACACGAGCGGGCGGGTCGTGCCTCGTTCGCGTTCGCGTGCAGTTGCTACTACAGACTCTTCAATGAAGACCTCTTCAAGTTCCAAAAGCGCGCGCGAATCTTCCGCGGAGACCAACGAGATTGCAGGTGAATCGACGATGGGTACAACGGTGTGCATGACCGTGTCGTCGTAGACGTTGACAAGATTGTACGAGTGAGCGCTGTCCACGGCGCGCTGGGAACCCAGCGGCGCCGTGAGGTCATGGGTGTAGCAGGTTGCCGACGCGACCGACACGGGAACACCGGCAAAGGTGGCGGTTGCCGAATAGTGCACGTGCCCGGCGATGATGCTGCGGACATCTGATCCGGCGATGATTTTTGCGAAGCTCGACTGGTCACGGAGTTCAACGGCGGTCGCGAGGTCGACGATGGAGGGCACAGGCGGATGGTGCATGGCAATGATGGTGCCATATGGCGCCGGGATGGAAAGCTCATCGTCAAGCCAGTCAAGCTGGCTGTGTTCGAGTTGGCCGTAGTGGTGGCCAGGAACGCTGGTGTCGAGGGTGATGATGCGAAGTCCATCCAGGAACGTAACCCGATCTATCGGTTCATCGCTGGGTAGTTGGCCGAGAAGCCCGGTGCGGAATGCAGGGCGCGAATCTCGCTCACCCGGCACCCAAATGGGAATCGCGCCGAGTCGCTCTGCTACGGGGTCGATAATCTGCCGCAACAGCGCATACGCGTCCTGATCACCCAGTTCGGAGAGGTCACCCGTGAAGACGATTGCCTGAGGGGTGACTCCCGAGGCTTCAAGCCGCTCTACAACCCTCCGCAGGCGCGCTTGAGAGTCCACTTCATCGAACAGGAGCGAGTTGGAAGCTGTTCCGGCGAGCAGTCGCGTGTCACTCACGTGAAGGAGAGTGTGGTTCGGCCGCGGGTATTCGGCCGTCCGTGAGGGCATAGGGCAATGAAACCGTCATTTTGCCCGTCACTCTCGCTAGCGCGGCGGCGAGTCGAGTATCGCGTGGGAAGTCGCGATACCGCCGACTATGCCGTAAACTTAATACTTATCGCGAGGATCCAATCGCGGCCTGACCTTGCCACTGGCAAGTTGCTCGGGTCAAGGGCCCCGCGTTTCGCGTCCCGGCTACCAGGAGCCACTGGCCAGTCGTCAGAGTTGAAAGAGCGCGAGTGGTAAGTGTGGGAAACGACCACTGCGCGAATGGCGCGCGAGGTTGACGGAGGCCAAGCCCCCAAGGAGGATCATGGCTCGATCGGGCCAGAGGACCACGTCCACCGGACGAAAGTCCACAAGTGGGCGTTCGGCGCCCGGCAAGACCACCCAAAAGAAGGCGACGAACCGTCGCTCACGTCCGGGGGATGACATCGGAATCATTCCGATTCTTGCGCGGGCCGTACGGGAGGTTGAGAACGCTGCTGAGCGTGGCAAGGCGTCCCCGGCGAATCGCACGAAGTTCCAGGTCATCGCACTGCTCATGCGCGACGAGCGCGCGCGGGCGAAAGGCGACAGTTCGCTTTCGGATGCTGAGCGCATCGAACTCATGAAGAGGCTCGACGGAGTCGCGACGATTCTGGCCAAGACCGCCGCGCGGGACACCAGTCTCATCCAATTGCTCGCGGAAGACGCCAAGGTATCGGATGCGGCGAAGAAGCTACGCAGGGACATGCTCATCGCATCCGGCACTGAGCTCTCAGCGGATGAGCTCATCATTGTCAAAGAACCCGAGACTATTGCACCTGCGGCCGAGAAGCAGGTTGTTCCGCAGTCCGTACGGCAGGCTCAAATGGCGAATCCGTTCCTCGCACCCGACCTTTCGGCAGTCAAACAATCGGCAGCGCCACAGGACAGCCGCCTCGCGAATTGGGAGCTTCTCGAGCCCCTGTTCCGTGCGTTCGAGTATGGAGCCGGTGGCGGAGCCGCGACGATGGACCTACCGGAGGCGGCGTCCCTGAAGATTGCCGGCAGCCCCGACCTCATGCGACACCAGGCCCGCTTCCTGGCTGAGGTCAAGAGTGGTCATCGCACATTCCTTGTCGCTGACGAACCGGGTCTCGGCAAGACGGCAGAGGCGTTGCTTGCCGCCTCCGTTTCGCACTCCTACCCGTTCTTGGCTGTCGTGCCCAATGTTGTCAAGACGAACTGGGCTCGCGAAGTCGAATTGTGGACCCCGCAACGTAGCGCCACCGTTGTGCACGGTGACGGCAATGACGTCGATGCATTCAGCGACGTCGTCATCGTCAACTATGAGGTTCTCGATCGGCACGTCGGATGGCTCGGCCGATTCGGATTCAAGGGCATGGTCGTTGACGAGGCTCACTTCATCAAGAACCTCGGCTCACAGCGCTCCAAGCACGTCCTCGCCCTGAGCAAATCGATTCGGACCGCTCAGCCGAATGCGCTCATGATGGCTCTCACGGGTACGCCCTTGATCAATGACATCGAGGACTTTCGAGCGATCTGGCAATTCCTCGGCTGGATCGACGATAAGAAGCCGCTGCCAGCGCTCATGGCAAAACTTGAAGCGACGGGGCTGACCCCGGCCGACTTCGGTTTCTTCGCAGAGGCTCGCAGGGCTGTGATCGATATGGGGATCGTGCGTCGAAAGAAGATCGATGTCGCCGCGGACATCCCGGCACGCCGGATCGCCGACCTTCCCGTGGAGTTGGACGATGAACTCGGGCGGAGCATCCGACAGGCCGAGGCAGCGCTGACCGCACGGTTGCTGGAGAAATATCGCCGCGTCCTCGCCGCGAAACCCGACGGCATGCAGGAGGACCTCATCCGGGTCGTGGCGCACGCCGAACTTGAGGAGTCGAAGGCAGCCAAAACCGGCGAGAACGTGTTCACCATGGTCCGCAAGATCGGACAGGCAAAGGCAGTTCTCGCTGCGGACTACACCGTACAACTCGCCCGCTCCGTCGGCAAAGTGGTGTTCTTCGCGAAACACATCGACGTGATGGACGCCGCCGAAGCGCACTTCGCCAAGCACAACCTGCGGTCGATCTCCATTCGCGGCGACCAAACCAGTGCGTTCCGGCAGAAGCAAATTGACGCGTTCGCGAACGATCCCGACGTCTCAGTTGCCGTTGCCTCTCTCACCGCTGCCGGTGTCGGGCTCAACCTCCAGGCGGCATCGAACGTGGTGCTCGCCGAGCTCTCCTGGACAAGCGCCGAACAGACTCAGGCGATCGACCGTGTCCACCGCATCGGGCAGGCAGAGCCGGTGACCGCGTGGCGCATCATCGCCGCGCACACGATCGACGCAAAGATCGCGGAACTCATCGGCAGCAAGGCCGGGCTTGCAGCTCGGGCCCTTGACGGGTCGGATGAGGAGGTCGTCGCAGAATCCAACGTGCAGTTGGAGGCGCTGGCCGCGCTTCTGCGCGACGCGCTGGGTACGACAACCTGACCGGTAGCCGTACTACGCCTTCGTCACCAGTGTGAGCATGAGTCGCGAGTCGGCGACCGCTTCCACCTCATGCCGAACCGCGGCCTCGAGTCGAAGAAGCGAACCGGGACGAAGCCTGGTCTCCTTGCCGTCAGCCCGGACGAGCACGTCACCATCGAGTGCCTGCATGAGCAGTGGGAAAGGCGCCGAATG
>JBDTCD010000178.1:0-6734 GCA_039923755.1 Terrimesophilobacter sp.
GTGAGCTCCTTAGGTGCTGCCCCGACGTGCACATTGCCCGCCTGTGGCGCGCTGCGTTGAAGTCAACTATAACCAAACCTGCCTGCACTCCCACCGAGAATTCACCGTGTGAACAGAGAACACACCGGCCGCCCATAGGATCGAGGAGACTAGCCTGTCGTTATGGCAGCAGGTCCAGGCGACGAGTCGATCCCACGCCCTCGTGGCCGCCGTCGACACGGCGAGGGGGATGCTCGAACCCAGATCATCGCTGCCGCGTCGAAGGAGTTCCTCGACAACGGATATGACGCGACGTCGATGCGAGCGATCGCGAGGAGAGCCGGAGTCGACCCCGCTCTGGTCCACCACTATTTCGAGGAAAAGGCCGAGCTGTTCGCGGCGTCCGTGAGTTCTCCGGTGCGCCCCGACGTCATCGTAAGGGAGGTGCTGCGCGGGCCGAGGGACCAGATCGGCGTGAACCTCGTCACGATCGCACTCACGTCGATGGAGACGGGAAAGTCTGCCGAGCGGATCATCAGCCTCATTCGCACCGCCCTCGGGCACGACTTCGCGGCAACGATGCTTCGCCAGTTCCTCACGAGAGAAGTGCTGCGCAAGATCGCCGACGAACTCGGCGTCGACGACGGTGACCTGCGGGCGACCGCGGTGGCATCGCAACTCGTTGGCCTGTTCGTGGTGCGGTACGGCGTGCGGGTTGAGCCACTCGCGAGCGCACCGATCGCGGAAGTGGCCGCTCGTATTGGACCCGTCATCCAGTGGCACCTTGTGGGCTACCCGGCACCGCTTGACAGCGGTGCGGCAACCCGCGAATAATTCATCACATGGTGAATTATGCACTCCACACGGACGACCTGAGAGTCCGGCGCGGCAAGCGCGAAGTTTTGCACGGAGTCTCCTTCGATGTGCCACAAGGATCGCTGGTCGGGCTCCTCGGACCGAGCGGGTCCGGCAAGACCACGCTCATGCGAGCGATTGTGGGGGTGCAGCGTGGCGTAAAGGGGCTCGTCACCGTGCTCGGGCATCCGGCGGGAAGTGCGATTTTGCGCCACAAAGTCGGCTACGTGACACAGGATGCCAGCGTCTACGGGGATCTCACGGTGCGCCAGAACCTCAACTACTTCGCCGCCATCCTCCACGCGGATCGCGCCGATGTCGATCGCGTCATCGTGGCGACCGACCTCTCTGAGCAGGCGAACCAACTCGTCGACTCGCTCTCCGGCGGGCAGCTCAGTCGGGCATCACTGGCAGTCGCCCTACTCGGCTCCCCCGAACTGCTCGTCCTGGATGAACCCACTGTGGGGCTCGACCCGATCCTGAGGGTGGAATTGTGGTCGATGTTCCGCCGCCTTGCCGAAGCGGGAACCACAGTGCTCGTTTCGAGTCATGTCATGGACGAGGCGAACAGGTGCGACCGACTAGTACTCCTGCGGGAGGGCGAGATCCTCGCCGATGAAACACCGGCGGGTCTTCTCGAACGAACCGGGACCACCGACACGGAGGCGGCATTCCTCGCAATCATCCGACACCATCCGAAACACCTGGATACGCAACTCGATGGCGAGGCGGCATCGTGAGCCCACGCCGCACTCTCGCGACCGCTGGGCGGGTACTCACTCAGATCCGTCACGATCCCCGCACGATCGTCCTGCTTCTCATTGTGCCGAGCCTTCTCATTGGCCTCCTCGCCTGGATCTTCAACAACCCTCCTGTGTTCAACCAGGTGGGCCCGGCGGTACTAGCCCTGTTCCCGTTCACCATCATGTTCGTCGTGACGAGCATCACGACGCTGCGGGAACGGCGTACCGGAACGCTCGAACGGTTGCTCACCCTGCCGATCAGCAAACTCGACATCATCCTGGGGTATGCGCTCGCCTTCGGCCTGCTGGCGGTGTTCCAGGCTGGAATCGCTGTTGGCTTCTCCATTTGGGTATGCGGGCTCGAGATCAGCGGTTCGGTGTGGCTGCTGCTCGCCATGGCCGTCGCGGATGCCATCCTTGGGACGGCGCTCGGCCTGTTGGCGAGCGCGTTCGCCAACACTGATTTCCAGGTAGTGCAGTTCATGCCCGCGTTCATCTTCCCGCAGGTACTTCTTGGAGGGCTCATTCTTCCGCGGGACCACATGCCGGACGTGCTGCACGCGATCTCCGACTGGCTCCCGCTCTCACACGCGATCGACGCGCTCAATGCCATCGCACGAAATGACCAGGATGTGTCGTACTTCTGGATGAAACTGTTCATTATCGCCGCGTTCATCGTCGGTGCAATCATCCTAGGATCGGTGACGCTCAAGCGCCGCACGCCGTAGCAGTCGCCGGAGTCGGCCATCCGCATCCCGCCACCTCTCTCCCCTCCGCCCCCATACGCTCCGCGATCCTCGACTCGGGTCGTTCGGCGACCTCGAACCCAGTGATACCCGCAAAACGACCCGACTCGCGGGATGAAAGTAGGAGTAGGAGTAGGGAAGGCAGAGGCCGATCAGCGAGCGGCGAGCACGTCCCGCAGCCAGCGATACGAGTCTTTCGGCGTTCGCTCGAGCGTTTCAAAATCCACGTGCACGAGCCCGAAACGCTGGGAGAACCCTGCCGCCCACTCCCAGTTATCGAGCAGGGACCACACGTAGTAGCCGCGCACGTCAATGCCCGGTGCTCCATCGAGCACGATCGCGAGATGCTCAGCGAGGTAGTCAATTCGCTGCTCGTCGGCGAATACGCCCGCCTCGCTGCGCACATCCGGGTAACTCACGCCGCCTTCGGTGATGTATACGGGCGGAAGCGCATCACCATATCGCTCGACCACCTCGCCGAGCGCGACGCCGAGATACTCCGGAGCGATGGGCCAACCGAACCCGGTCTTCGCAAACTCGGGGAACTGGACGAGCGAGAACGGCAGGTCTTTCATGCGTTCGGCCTCGCCATCCGGTGTCACGCCATCCTTCGGGGAACCTGCCTGGATGCGCGTGGGCATGTAGTAATTGAGGCCATAGAAGTCGAGGGGCTGATGGATGATGGCGAGATCATCTTCGTCTACCTCGCTGAGCGCCCGGAACAGTCTGCCGGAACCGAACGGCGGCTTCGGGTAGGTGCCGAGCAGCACGGGGTCGGCGAAGATCCGGTTGTGCACCGTGTCAAATACGCTCGCAAAGTAGCGGTCGGTGAACCTGTCGCGTGCCGGCACAACGGGCGAATGCACGTTGGTCATACCGATCTCGCCCGACACTCCCGCCGCGCGCAGAGCCTGCACAGCGTAACCGTGCCCGAGCAACTGGTTATGAGCGGACGGCAGCGCGTCGAAGAGAAGTTCTGACCCCGGCGCGTGAACGCCGAGCGCGTAACCGTTCAGCGTGACGGTCGTCGGCTCATTGATGGTCACCCATTTGTCGACGCGGTCGCCGAACGCCTCCGCCGCGAGGGTTGCATAATCGCCGAGTCTTTTCGCGGTGTCGCGTTTCAGCCAACCGCCAACGTGCTGGAGTTCCTCCGGAGTGTCCCAGTGGTACAGGGTCGCCATGGGGCTGATGCCGGCGGCCAACAACTCATCGAGCAGTCGGTCGTAGAATGCAACGCCGTCGCGGTTGGCGTGTCCCTTGCCGCCCGGCTGGATGCGTGGCCAGGACAGCGAGAACCGGTACGAGTCGATCCCGAGTTCCTTCATGAGCGCGACGTCTTCGCGATACAGGTGGTAGTGGTCGTCGGTGATGTCCGCCGTGCTCCCATCGACGATGCGGCCGGGTTGCGACATAAACGTGTCCCACGTTGAGGCCCCGCGGCCCCCCGCCCGCACGGCCCCCTCGATCTGGAACGCAGCAGTAGCCAGGCCCATGGTGAAACCTCTCGGGATTCGCTCAGCGAAGGTGGCTGGTAAACGTTCGCCCTCGTTCATGCGCCGAGCACCCTTTCAAGGTAAGGATTTGCGAATACCCGATCCGGGTCGAGACGATCGCGTATCGCGAGGAAGTCGGAGAATTTTGGATACAACATGGACAGTGATGATGCATCCTGGAAGTGGATCTTGCCCCAGTGAGGACGCCCATCGAAACCACGCAGAATGTCTTCAACAGCGTGGAAGTATTCCAGATGGTTTTCTCGCCAATAGCGATGCACGGCAAGATAACCGCTGTCCCGACCTGTCGCCGTCGACAGCCACAGGTCGTCGGCTGCAGCAGCCCGCACCTCGATCGGGAACGAGATCCGCCAACCACGCGAGTTGATGAGCGAGCGGATTGCCCGGACGGCATCCGGGACCGCCTCACGAGGAATCGCATACTCCATCTCGCGGAACCGCACCGAGCGCTGTGTGGTGAAGACCGAGGTCGATACGTCCGTGAACTCCCGATTGCCGGTGAGTTTGCTCGCGAGCCGGTTCATTCCCGGAACGACGGCGGGCCATGCCCTACCCGCTCCGCACGTGGCGGCAAACAATCCGTTCGCCATGAGGGAGTCATCAACCCAGCGCTTGGTGCGGCTGAGCGGATGCAGTAAAGAATCGGCGGCAAGCCGAGTATTGGTCTTTGTCAGCACGGAATCGGTGTGCGGGAACCAGTAAAACTCAAAGTGATCGCTCGAGGCGACACGCTCCGCAAATCCGTCAAGCACGGTGTCGAATGGTTCTGGCCGCTCGAGCGCGTGAAGCACGAACGCAGGCACGCACTGGACGGTCACCTCGACGAGGATCCCGAGAGCTCCAAGCCCCAACTTCACGGCAGGCAAGAGGTCGGTGTTCTCCGTCTCACTCACGCGCAGGATGCTTCCCTTCGCGGTCACGAGCGTGGCCGCGACAAGTTGCGCCGCGATCCCGCGGAAGGAGCCGCCGGTGCCATGAGTGCCCGTGGAGGTGGCACCAGCGATGGTCTGCCGGTCGATGTCACCGAGATTTTCCATTGCGAGGCCGTGCGGTGCGAGAAGGGCCGGTAATTGGTAGAGGTTCGTTCCGGCTCCGAGCGTGACCCGCCGCAGTGCGGTATCGACGTGGTGAAGCCCGTCGAGCCCGGAGAGATCCAGCTGGATGCCGGGTGCCGCAGCGATCGCCGTGAAGCTGTGACCCGCTCCGACCGCCTTTACCGGGAGGCCGAGTTCGCGCGCCCGCGCCACGACCTCCACCACCTCGCCGATGCTCGTCGGCCTCGCGATGTACACCGGTTCGGCGGTCTCCACACGACCCCAGTTTTGCCAGTGCCTGCCCGGGGAGAGAATTCCTGCCGCGCCGTGCCGGGTCGTCATGCCTGTCACAGCCAGGCCTTCCCTTCTCCGCGGTACGTGGGGAGCGTGTCGACAATGCGATCCCCGTCGATGACCGCGAGTTCGTTCACGTGCTCGGCGAGTTCTCCGGCCTTGGTATGGCGGAACCATACGCGGTCACCGACCTCAAGAGTTCTCGCGTGCCTGAGCGGAGTCTGCACTTCTCCCGCCATCTCTCTCGGAAACATCCCCAGCCCCTCCGGCCAGACGGGAAGCGGAAGCCGATCCACCGCGGGCGGACCCGAGGCGATCCAGCCCCCGCCAAGCACCGTCGCTATGTCGGAAGTCGGCTTCCGCACCACGGACAGAGCGAATGCCGTGGCCGGTGCAGGTCTGAATGCGCCGTAGTGGTCGAACAGATGTGGGCCGAAGAGCCCGCTCCCGGCCGCAATCTCGGTGACGGCAGCCTCAGCACTCGTCGATTCGATCGAGCCGGTGCCTCCGCCATTCACGAACTCCAGTTCGGCACACTCGCTGATGGCGGCAACGGTGGCCGCGCGACGAGCGGCGAGTTCCGTGGCCGAGTGTTTCTGCATCCACCGCACGAGTGCACCGTAGATTGGCCGCCCCTCCGGTTGGTCGACTGTACCGGCGATCTGCCCTTCATACGCCATGAGTCCAACGAGAGTGAACCCCGGACGCACGGCGATGTGCTGAGCGAGCTGGCGCGCCTGCTCCACCGTGCGAACGGGCGATCGCCACGTTCCCATATGCCCGAGCAGGCGGGAGTCCCACGATGCGTCTAATTCGAGGCAGACCCGAATGCTCGAACGCATGGCCGGCGCGATGACACTGTCGACGAGGTCGAGCTGGGCCACCGAGTCCACCATGATCGTCACGCGCGCGGCGAGGTTTTCGTCGCGGCCGAGCCGCTCGATCGCCGACCGGTCAACACTCGGGTAGCCGACCACGACATCCTGGATCGTTTCGGCGAGCCAGAGCGCTTCTGGAAGGGTGTACGCGAGAACGCCGTGGTAGCCGGGGAGTGCTTCGACCGCCTCAATTGCTCCGCGCACGCGAAGCGACTTGCTCGCCACGCGAATGGTCTTGGCCCCGCCGCTTGGCGAGAGACGATCGAGCATGTCATGGGCGTTGTGGGCGAGGGCCGGCTGCGAGAGTACGCCGAAGGGCGTATCCAGTGCGGCAGTCGCTGCACTCAACGCTGGCCAGTACTCCCTCGGTTTCTCCCAGGGTGCGTTTGTTGGTCGGTCGAGCCGCATGTCGTTCCTACCGAACCGACCGCACGGGGATCACCGCGAGGCCGCCGACGAGAGCGGAAACCGCGGCAATAAGGAACAGACCCTGGAACCCGACGAGCGCGGCAACGATGAACGCGCCAAGAAGCGGGGCGATCGCTTGTGGCACCGTGGTCGCGATGTTCATGATGCCGAGATCCTTGCCGCGTGCCGCCGCATACGGAAGCACCTGCGTAGCGAGAGCCTGGTCGACCGAGAGGAAGCACCCGTAGCCGAGACCCAACAGGCCAGCGGCGACCCAGGC
>JBDTCD010000179.1:0-6442 GCA_039923755.1 Terrimesophilobacter sp.
CGAAACTGATCTCGACGGAATCCGATCGACGGTGAGCGCAGCCTGCAGCACCCTCGGACAGCCGGTCCGCGTCTCCCTCCCCGATGGCGGAGAGCTCATCGGTACCGCCGTGGACCTCGATTCGGCCGGGCGGCTTCGTATCCGACGTGAAACCGATGGCCAGCTGCAGACTGTCGCCGCCGGTGACGTGACGCATCTGCGGTATGAATGATCCATGTCCACCACGGGTCAGACGGGAGCGGCGCAGGAGACGGAGCATCTCGTCGCGAGCCTGCGCTCGCACGGACGAGCACTATTCTGGCCCTCGGTCATCCTGATCGCGGCAGTCGGGGGAATCTTCTACTACTACGGCCACTTTGAGGCGGCCTGGCAGAACGTTGCCGTACTCATCACGGGCGTCCTCCTCATCGTCCTGCTGTGGCTTTTGCCGCTGTTGAATTGGTTGGGCCGCCGCTACACGATCACGACGCGCAGGCTCGTGTTGCGTCGAGGTTTCTTCGTGAGGGTGCGGCAGGAGCTGCTCCACAGCCGCGGCTATGACATCACCGTTCGCAAGAATGCGCTACAGAGCATGTTCGGCAGTGGCGACGTGCGCATCAACACCGGACTCGATCATCCGGTGGTTCTCAAGGACGTTCCGAATGCGGATCTGATCCAGGGCGCACTGCACGACCTTATGGAACGCAGCATCAATCCGATCGCGGCACGACGGCAGGCTGCGGCGTCGAGCCCTCCCGACGAGACGATTGTGTGGGGGCAACGCTAGCGAGGGGTCGGAATACCCAGGTGCGGTACAACCAGAATCGAAACGCCGTGCCGAGCGCGAGTCCGATGACATTCGAGGACACATTATCCGCAAGCAGCGAGGTGTACCCGAGAACGTAGTGTGACACCCACAGGCATGCGAGGCCGATGAGCATGCCTCCGATACTGACAAGCCCGAACTCGATCCCCTCGCGAAATGCCCGTGGGCGGCGGTGGGGACCGAAGGTCCAGTATCGGTTGCCCAGCCAGTTGACGGCGATCGCGATCGAGGTGGAGATCACCTTGGCCAGGACGGGGCCTTCGTGAAGGTGTTCTGGGGACAGCACGGTGACGCGCAACAGGTTGAAGATTCCGACATCCACGACGAGGCCGACGCCTCCGACTGCCGCGAAGCGCAGCAGTTGGGTCATGAGGGCTTTCACGAGACCTCCGCCTGGCGTAGGGAAGATACGCGAAGATGGACAAGGGCGGTTCGAATTCTAACTGCCCGAGTCACTGGCAATGCTGGGAATACGGGACGGAGCACTCACGTGAGAGTAGGAGTCATCGGGGGTGGGCAGCTCGCCCGCATGATGATCCCCGCGGCGATCAATCTCGGAATCGACCTCCGCGTGTTGGCCGAAAACGAAGGAATGTCGGCCGAATTGGCGGCACAAAGTATCGGCGACTATCGGATTGCTGAGGAAGTCCTTCAATTTTGTTCGGATGTGGACGTCGTGACGTTTGACCACGAACACGTGCCGCAGGCGGTTCTCCTGGCGCTCGTGGGTGCCGGGATTACCGTCCATCCAGGACCTGAAGCGCTCGCCTGTGCCCAGGACAAACTCCTGATGCGGTCCCGCCTCACCGAACTGCGCATTCCGGTTCCCCGTTGGGCTGCTGTGGCGGATTCGGCGGAACTCGCCTCCTTCTTGGACGAGAACAACGGTGCAGCAGTCGTGAAGACGGCGCGTGGCGGGTACGACGGCAAGGGGGTGCGGATCGTTCGCGCTGCCAACGAGGCGGACGACTGGTTCGCCGCGCTCGCTGAAGACGGCAACGGGGGGTCGCTTCTCGCGGAGGAACTCGTCGACTTCCGGCGTGAGCTCGCGCAGTCGGTAGCCAGGAGGCCGTCGGGCCAGATCGCCGCATGGTGCACGGTGGAAAGCATCCAGCGTGATGGTGTGTGCGCGGAGGTCATCGCCCCGGCACCGGAACTCGACGCCGATCTCGCCCGTAACGCTGGCGACATCGCAACGTCGATCGCGGAAGGGCTTGGAGTCACCGGGGTACTCGCCGTCGAGCTTTTCGAGACGAAGGATGGGAGAATCCTCGTCAATGAGCTCGCGATGCGACCGCACAATTCGGGCCATTGGAGTATCGAGGGTTCGGCCACAAGCCAATTCGAACAACATCTGCGTGCGGTTCTCGACCTTCCACTCGGGGAAACCGGCACGCTCGCGCCGTGGAGCGTCATGGTGAACATTCTCGGTGGCCCCGCCATCGGAACGATGGCCGATCGGTACCAGAGTGCGTTCGCCGCATTTCCAGGCGTCAAAGTTCACAACTACGGCAAAGATCCGCGCCCCGGGCGCAAGATCGGACACGTCACGGCGCGGGGGAATGATCTTGCGACAGTCGCACATGAGGCGCGCGCCATGGCGGCTCTCTTCGGAGACTAGCCTTTAGCATTGTTTGCATGCCCCAACCCCTCGTTGCCGTTGTGATGGGCTCCGACTCCGACTGGTCGGTGATGGCCGCAGCAGTTGCGGCCCTCAAGGAGTTCGGCGTTCTGCACGAGGTGCAGGTCGTCTCCGCGCATCGCACCCCCGAGCGGATGATTGCGTACGGCAAAGAGGCCGCCGGTCGCGGCATCCGCTGCATCATTGCCGGTGCGGGTGGCGCCGCTCATCTTCCAGGGATGCTCGCCGCCGTCACCACTCTTCCGGTTATTGGTGTGCCCGTTCCACTTGCAACGCTCGACGGACTCGACTCACTGCTGTCCATCGTGCAGATGCCCGCAGGAGTCCCGGTCGCCACCGTGTCAATCGGCGGCGGCCGTAATGCCGGAATTCTCGCGGTGCGGATGCTCGCTGCCACTGATCCGGAACTGGCTCGTAAACTCACCGACTTCGCCGCGTCGCTTGCGGATTCGGTCGCGCAGAAAAACGCGGCTCTCACCGCATCACTGTGAGCGTCATCAGCCCGGTCCGCCATCCGGACGTCGCGTCGCCCGCCATGATGACTCGTCGCGCATGGTGGCTCGTCGTCCTCAACCTTCTCATCCCCGGTTCGGCACAGTTGATTGCGGGAAATCGCCGGCTGGGGAAGATTGGCGTCAGCTGCACCTTCATCCTCTGGGGAATCGTCGTGGTAGCCCTCGTGCTCTACTGGCTGTGGCCCGTCGCCGTGTACTCGATTGCCGCGAATCCGTTCATGCTCACCGTCGTGCAGGTGGTGTTGAGCATTCTCGTCGTCGTGTGGATCGTCTTCACTCTCGACACCCTGCGGCTCATCCGTCTCGTGAAGGTGCGACCTGTCGCGCGCGCGATCGTCGCAAGCCTTGCGGTGATCGGGCTCGTGGGAACCGCGGGGGTGGCAAGTTACGGTGCAGTGGTCGCCGGTTCCGCGCGCTCCGCGATCACGGCGATCATCGACAGCGGAGAGTACACGGCACCCCTTAACGGTCGGTACAACATCCTCCTCTTGGGCGGGGATGCCGGACCGGATCGCGAGGGACTCCGCCCCGACAGCATCTCGGTCGCCAGTATCGACGCCCAGACCGGCGCGACGGTGCTCATCGGAATACCCCGAAACTCGGAACAGATTCCGTTCGTGAAAGGATCCCCGCTGTACGGTCCGTTCCCCGATGGTTACAACTGTGGGGACCAGTGCCTCATCAACTACCTGTACACCTACGGCGAGGAGCACCCGAAGCTGTATCCGAATGCCGTGCGTAAGGGCAGCCTGCCGGGTATCGAAGCCACGCGGGACGCCGTCGAGGGCGTTCTCGGCCTGAAGATGCAGTATTACGTGCTCATCGACATGAAGGGTTTCTCTGACCTCATCGACGCACTGGGCGGTATTACGCTCAATGTGCCGGAGCGCACGCCGCTCGCAGCTCAGCTTCCGGGGGCAAAGCCGTTCGCCTGGGTGGAGACCGGAACGCAGCACCTCAACGGGAACACTGCACTGTGGTACGCGCGCTCACGGTTCGAAACCACCGATTATTCGCGGATGTCTCGACAGCGCGACGTGCAGGAGGCGATCCTCCGCGAATTCACTCCGGCGAACGTCCTTCTGAAATTCCAAGGAGTCGCCGAAGCGGGCAAACAGGTTGTCAAGACCGATATCCCCTCGGTGATGCTCGGCCTCTTCGTTGATCTCGCATCGAAGTCGAGGAAGTTGCCTGTGACACGGCTTGAGCTGGTACCGCCCGAATTCAATCCGGCGCATCCGGATTACAGAAAGATCGCGAAGGCCATTGCCGCGGCCATTGCAAAGAACACGCCAACACCTACACCCTGACCGTTACAGGTCGGCGTGCAATTGCCAGACCTTCTCTGCTGCATCCCGCCACCTGAACGCACCGGCACGATCGAGCCCTTTGTAGTGAAGGCGTTCGGCGAGTGTGGGGTCATTCACGACGGAGTAAATGGCCTCCGCGAGACGTGCCGGGTAACCGTCGGCATCCTCGCGCGCGACGGTGACGCCTGCGCCGGCAGCCACTTCGACGACCGCGGGGTCGTCGGAGTGCACGACGGGGGTGCCGAAGTGGAGTGCCTCGACGACGGGAAGGCCGAACCCTTCGGCGATGCTCGGGAATACGAAGACACTGGCGCGGTCCAGTGCGACGGCGAGGTCCGCATCCGGCAGGAAACCGAGGGTGCGCACCCGGCCCTCCGGCACGCCGGCGTCCACAGCGATTGCTGTGATGTCGACCCCGCCCCAGCCGTCCGAGCCGACGATGAGGAGCGGAAGGTCCACGGCATCCGGCTCCGCAAGCGAGCGAATGAGGGCGGTGAGACCCTTGCGCGGCTCAAGGGTGCCGACGCTGAGAATGTATCGCTCCGGGAGGCCGAGCCGCTCGGCCCTCGCGTCGGCGTCGACGGGAACCTGCAGTTTCGGACTCACCGCGCCGCCGATCACCCGAATGCGGTCACCGAAATCGTAAAGCTCGCCCAGTCGGGACGCGACGGCATGGCTCGGGACGACCACTGCATCCGCGAAGCGGTGTGCACGGCGCGTCATCGCCTTGTGCAGCGAGACCCTTGCACGGCTCAGAGTTTCCGGGTTCGTCCACGGGATGACATCGTGGATCGTCACCACGATCTGGTCCGATTCGTCGTTGAGCCGGTCGTGCCGGCTGAGGGGAGCGATCAGGCTCGTCGAATGAACCATCCCTTTGCCGCCAATTCTGCCCAGTCCATATCGCCAGGCAGTCTCGAGGGCGGGGCGCGGCATCCTGCTCCGCCGGAAACCGGCAATTCCGGGAAGAAGTGTTCGAAGAGTCTCGTCTTGTTCAGGCGTCACGGCCGCTACCAGGCCGACGACGTCGCAATTCTGCGGGGCAACACGGATGAGCTCGCGGGTGAGCTCTTCCGTGTAGCGCCGGATGCCCGACGACGCGTGGTCAACGATCGGGTCGACGATCACACTCAGTGTCGTCATGTGCGTTTCAGAACTCCATCCTGCGCGGCGGCCGCGAGACCCTGCCGCCAGTCGCGGATCGGATCCAGCCCGAACCGTTGCCACTTTTCGTGTCCCAGAACCGAGTACGCGGGCCTGGGGGCGGGCCGAACGAACTGTGCACTCGGGATCGGCTTGACCCTATCAGGGGCGTGTCCGGCCAGGCTGAATACTTCCTTGGCGAACTCATACCAGCTCGCGGTGCCGCTGCTCGTCGCGTGGTACACGCCAGCCGGGAGTTCGTGATCGAGCAGAAGGGCGATCTGTCTGGCAACGTCCATGGTCCAGGTGGGCTGTCCCCGCTGGTTGTCAACGACGCTCACCGTGTCGTGTTCTCCGGCGAGGCGCACCATGGTCTTGGCGAAGTTGGGCCCGTGTGCGCCATAGAGCCACGCTGTGCGCACGATTAAGGTCCCTGCAGGATTGAGTTCGAGCGCGAGCCTTTCACCCTCCGCTTTCGTTCGACCGTACGCCGACACCGGATGCCGTTCGGCATCCTCCGGATAGGGGGTCGTCGCCGTACCGTCGAAGACATAGTCGGTGGAGAGTTGCACGAGCCTTGCCCCCTGGGCGGCGGATGCACGCGCGAGGTGTGCTGCCCCGAGCGCGTTGATGGCGAACGCGGCATCCTCGTGTTCTTCCGCATCATCGACTCGCGTGTATGCAGCGCAGTTGATCACCACGTCGTGGCCCCGGATAGCCGAGTTGACGGCGTCTGTATCGGTGATGTCAAGGTCAGTCCTGGCCAGTGCCGTGACGCTGCGACCGGCGAGCACGCGCTGAAGGTCGGTGCCCAGCATCCCGCTGGCACCGGTAATGAGGTATGTCATTCCTACTGGCCTTGTTCCTGGTAGCGAGATTCCGTTGCCTTTTTCTGCGGCGCCCACCACTGTTCATTGTCGCGGTACCACTGGATAGTGGCAGTCAGACCTGCTTCAAAGTCGGCATATCTCGGTTCCCAGCCAAGTTCTTTATGCAACTTGGTCGAGTCGATGGCGTAGCGCAGGTC
>JBDTCD010000180.1:0-3335 GCA_039923755.1 Terrimesophilobacter sp.
GGCGTTCGAAGACTTCGACCCGAGCGCCTACTTCAACGGCAAGGGCTTCGGCTTCGTGCGCCTGCAGCAGCTCGCGACCGAGCACCTGCTCGGTGCCCGCTGATTCACCCACCCGGCTCCACAGCCGGGGTGAACGAAAACGAAGGAGAATTGTCGATATGAGACGGATATCCGCCAATTCGGTTCTCTTACTCACGGATGTCCTTCATATTCGTTCCGCCACGGATCGTCGCGCGTGACACTCGTGGCTGGGGTCGACTCGTCGACACAGAGTTGCAAGATCGTCATACGCGAGCTCGAAACCGGTGTGATCGTGCGCACCGGGCGAGCGTCTCATCCGGAGGGCACCGAGGTCGACCCCGAGGCCTGGTGGCAAGGCATGCTTTCGGCGATCGCGGATGCTGGTGGGCTCGGAGATGTCGCCGCGATCTCCGTCGCGGGCCAGCAGCACGGAATGGTGGTCCTTGATGCTGACGGGCACGTCATCCGGCCCGCTCTGCTCTGGAATGACATCCGCTCTGCGCAAGCTGCAACCGACCTCATCGACGAAGTCGGTGCCGCCGAATTCGCCCGTCGCACAGGGTCCGTCCCCGTTGCATCCTTCACCCTCACCAAGTTGCGCTGGCTCGCCGACCACGAGCAGGACAATGCCGCGCGGGTCGCGGCGGTCGCGCTCCCCCACGATTGGCTGAGCTGGCGATTGCGCGGATTCGGCCCGTCCAGCCAAAATCCGGCCTCGCGGAACTCGCCCGGAGTAGACAATGCCGAACTGTCCACCGACCGCTCGGATGCAAGTGGCACGAGCTACTTCGACCCCACCAAGAACACCTACGACCTCGATCTTCTCGCCCGCGCCCTTCGTCGCCCGAATGAAGGCATTGTGCTTCCGCGAATACTGGATCCGGGGGCAGCACAGAGCATCGGACGCGAAACGCCTTCATTTGGGCGGGACCTCGTGGTCGGGGCCGGCGCGGGCGACAACGCCGCCGCCGCTCTGGGGCTCGGCGCGCGTGCCGGCGACGTCATCGTCTCGATCGGAACGAGCGGTACCGTTTTCGCCATCAGCGATAGGCCGGTGCGCGACGAAACGGGAACCGTTGCTGGTTTCGCGGATGCCGCTGGCGGCTTCTTGCCCCTCGTCGCGACCATGAACGCGGCGCGCGTGCTCGACACCGCGGCTGGACTGCTCAGTGTGGACTACGACGAGCTCGGTCGGCTCGCTTTGACAGCGAACCCGGGCTCAAGCGGACTCGTGCTTACCCCGTACTTCGAGGGCGAACGGACCCCCAATCTCCCGAGCGCGACGGCCAAACTCACCGGCATGACTCTTGCTTCAACCACGCGGGCGAATTTCGCACGGGCCGCGATCGAGGGTATGTTATGTGGCCTGGCAGACGGACTCGATGCCCTGAGACGTTGCGGTGTGGAGACTCGTCGGATCCTGCTGATCGGCGGTGCCGCTCAGAACGTTGCCGTCTCGCGCATCGCGGCCCAGGTGTTTGACGTACCAATTACCGTGCCAGAGCCTGGAGAGTACGTCGCAGGCGGTGCTGCTGTGCAGGCGACATGGGCGCTCACCGGACGGCGCCCAGCCTGGGACGTGACGGTGACGTCGACTCCGGTCGCGGACTACCACCCAGAGATTCGCGCGGCGTACGCGTCACGCTGACAACCCCTCGGGTACGAACCTCTAGTGTCAGAAGAGTGAGTACGCAGCGCGACCGCACCGTCGGGGCGACAACCCAACTAGCAAGCCAAGTCAGCATCAATTTTGGCTCGTCGGTCGCTGGCCTCCTCATCCCCATCGTCGGCAGCGTCGTTGTTGTCGCTGTCCGCCAGTTGGTCACGGCGGTCGTTCTCCTCCCGATTGTTCGACCGCGCATGCGCGGGAGGAGCATGCGGAGCCTGTGGCCGGTGATTGCACTCGGCATCATTCTCGCGGTGATGAACCTGAGCTTTTACGAAGCCGTCGGCCGGGTTGGGCTGGGGATCGCTGTCACGATTGAATTCCTCGGACCCCTCGCGCTCGCACTGGCAACCTCCCGGCGGATTATCGATGTCGCCTGCGCGCTCGCTGCCGGCCTCGGGGTGTATTTGCTCGCAGGCACGGCTGGCCAACTGGATGTTCTCGGTATCGTCCTCGCACTTGTCTCTGGAGCGAGTTGGGCCGCCTACATTCTCGTGACCCGAACGGTTGCGTCGAAGTTCGCGGGCGTGGAGGGCTTGAGCATCGCCAGCATTATCGCGCTGGCTATCGTCGGGCCGGTCGCGCTCTTCGTGGTCGACTACTCCCTCATCGACTGGCGCGTCCTCGGGCTCCTGGTGGCGACGGGGATTCTGTGCTCTGCCATTCCGTACAGCCTCGACAGTGTCATCTTGCGCCGGATCACTCCTCGACTGTACGCGATCGTCACGAGTGGCGCACCCGTCATTGCCGCCTTCTTCGGTTGGCTCATCCTGGGCCAGACGCTGACCATCTGGCAGTCACTCGCCATCGTCCTCGTGTGCGTTGCGGCCGTGACGGCATTTGCGACCCAGCGTGACCGTGACACACCAGATCTTGAAGCCACATCTGCGGCGACTCCCTAACGCAGCGGCGAAACTCTCGAAAGGCGACCGCAATCAGGTTGGGATCACCCGGTAGCCGGCACCCGGTAGCCGTCAGTCCGCGGCCATGGCGGCCGGTTGCTTCGGCGCCGCCAGAAACAGTCCGACGACATAGCAGGCCATGGCAAGCGCCATCAGGCCCCCCATCAACATCGAGCTGAAACCTTCGTCGTAGTTGAGAAAGCTCGCCCCATTGAATCCGGCTCCAAGCACGAATATCCCGCCCAGGATCATCAGCGTCCGGGCTCTTCTGGCACGAACCGATGCCACGATCGTCCAGATCGCGGCCAGCACGAGGAGCAGCCCCAGTGAGGCATGCAGGCGGAGCCACAGGCCGCCATCCGTGATGGCCCACGCGACGCTCTGGGCAGATCCCGTGAAGTATTCCGCCGGTTGGGCACCCGGATGCGCCGTCGGCACCGTCACGAACAGGTTGATGACCATCCCGAGCAGATACTGCACCATGAGGAGAAGGCTCATCGCCAACTGTGACCAACGCAGCCTGACAGTTCGACGGTCATCCATCCATCGCATGTGCCCAGTATGCGCCTGAACGCCGCGCTCCCGCTGCGGCCGCGCGGCGCCGGAACCCAGCGCAGACCGCGGCAGAACCGAGCGCGTCAGAACCCTATTTCGGCAGCGCGGCGAAGACGTCCGCAACGAGGTCGTCGACTCCTTCGATCCCCACGGAGAGGCGCACGAGGTTATCCGGCACCTCAAGCTCCGTC
>JBDTCD010000181.1:0-15820 GCA_039923755.1 Terrimesophilobacter sp.
AATGCTCCTTGAGCACGTGTCCAGCAGAGAATGCGAGAACAACGACCCGGACATCCGGATGTGTGAGAACTGTGGTGTGGCCCAATCCGGAGTTCGGAATGGGAGAATCGGCTCTGAGGTCGTCAACGACTGTCGTCGCGGAATAGGTGATGTCGTCGGTCATGCTTACACGCTAGCCCCGGATGCGCAGGAGTGAGATGGTGGAGTCATGTCCATTCATATCAAGAGGATCTATGAAGACCCGTCAGAGGATGACGGTTACCGTGTCCTTGTCGACCGAATCTGGCCGCGCGGCGTCAGCAAGGACCGCGCGAAACTGGGCGAGTGGCTGAAGGATGTCGCTCCCACCACCGAGTTGAGGCAGTGGTTTCACCACGAGGAGCCGAAATGGCCCGAGTTCCGTAAGCGTTACAGAGCGGAATTGGATGACAATGCTGCGGTAGAAACCCTGCGCGGCATCCTCGCGTCGCATGACGTCGTCACGCTGCTCTACAGCGCTCATGACGAGCACGAGAACCAGGCGGTCGTGTTGCGCGAGTACCTCGTTGAACATTCAACTATCTAGCGAGACTTTAGGGGTTGTCTGCCCACCGGAAGTGCGAGATAGTTATTGAACCGAGGAGGTCAAACTCCAAGGTAACAGAAAGCCTCCAGAAGCTACTTGTAGCAACCGGGGGCTTTCGCCTTTTAACCGGATCTCATCGAGCACGGCGTGTCGGGCCCGGTTATGGCCATCTCTGCGGTATGTACCCCGGGGTCCCCATAAGTGAGGACACCCCAATGGGGGAGACCCTATCTGGGGGCAGAAGTTCCCCTTGTGCATCCCTTATCGTGGAATCACGCAAGACGGGGGACACCCGGAGGCGGTGGCAGACTAAGGTCGGCAGCGAAGTTACGGGGGTAGATTCGCAGCCAGGCAAGTTGATAAATCCACCGCCTCCTCACCTTTTAAGGGGAAGGTGTGCTTCGGTAGTCCGGTGTGGCGCCTGCGCTCCGCCGAGGCGGCCGGTTTTAGAGGAACGGAAGCGTGTAACCTGCGATGAGTTCAGGCGCGAAATACGTGGTGGCGAACCACGCGCCGACCAGCAGTGCCGTCAAAGCGATCCACACCCACAAGAGTGCGGAGTTACGTCCCGTTTCACGCTTAACAACGATCGTGCGCACCAGGAGATAGATCGGGGCGCTCAGCAGTGCCCATGCCCAGTGAGCTGGGTGGTTGTATCCCGCCCAATCGAGCTTTCTGCGGTCGGCGATCGCGAGGATGACCGTAGCGATATACGACACCGCGATGACCGCACCGGCGAACACCCACCACTCCATGCCGGCGGGGACGTACCGCGGGTAATTTTCGGCGCCCTTGACTGCGCCGATCGCGAGGATTCCGGTGATGAGCGGCATGATCGCGATGAACCATCCAGACACAGTCGCCTTCCGCGTCGCAGTCGAGCGATAAAGTTCTTCGGGATTCACTGTCGATGCTGCGGGCTCTTGCTCCCACGAGCCGGCAGCCACGACGGGAACTGACCCGGAACCCGCTGATGGTTCTGTACCCAAGACCGCGACCGGTTCAGCGGGAGCAAAGGCAGAGGCCCGTGACGCAGCCGGCATCATCGTGGGAGTTGTCGACTGCGTATTTGTCGGCGGTGCCGTGTCGGGAGGAGTTTGAGTTTCGCCGACTCCTGTGGCCATCCAGTCGAAGGCTGAAGGCGTCGATGCGTCGGGAACAGCAGGTTCTGGCGCAGATGCGTGAGCTGAGAGCGGTCCTTCGGACTCGCCCACCGTGCGCTGCCGCAATTCGCGGCGAGACGGAAGTCCGGTCGCAGGTGTTACGGCGGGCGGCGTTTCGAGCTCGGGAGTCGCCGGTGCCAGGGAGATTGCTTCTTCCGGGCCCGTCGGCAACTCGGCGTCAGCCGCAGGTTGCGCCGCGAGGACGGGTTCCACGAGAGGCGGAAGATCGTGAGCCGGCAAGGGTTCCGCCGCCGATAGTTGCGCGTGCTCAGGAAGCGCAGACGACGGCGTCGGTTCCTCCTCTAATGGCGTGACCACTGAAGGCGGTGATGTGTATTCCGCAATGACGGGCGCAGCGGTAACCGCTTCAGCAGAGGTAACCGCGTCAGCAGAGGCGACAGGTGCAGCAAAGTCCGGCTCAGCAGCGACCGGCTCCGCAACGATAGGTTCAGCAGCGACGACGGGCGCGGCGGCGGCGGGTTCCCCGGCGACTGGGTCCGCTTCGGTTTGAGTGGTCTCCGACGCCTGCGGTTCTGGCGCTGGCGAGGGTGACACGGGGGGATGCACAGAGTCAGTCCAGTTCTGACCGTCCCACCATCGGAGCTCAGAGGCACCGTAGGGGTCGGGATACCAGCCAGCAGGTACCGGCGCTGTCTGGTCTGGTGTCATGAGATCTATTCCTCTCCACTGATTCGGGCTCAGTTGGAATCCCCTGAGTCTATTCAGGCATTGCCACTGTCGCTCCCCCCAACGCTGGGGTGTCGCCCGATCAAGGCAATCGAAATCGGGGGACAAATTCGCGCGGTATGGGGTACGCCGTGTCGGTCACCGCCATGATGTGACGTGCCGATGCCCTGCTTTCCCCCCGTGAACGGGGACTCCCGGACGCCGCGGAACTCGGGCACAGTCGTTATAGGCGAATCAGGGGGGGGATGAAGACGTGACGTCGGGGGACATCATGGAGTCCGGGCTTGCTACGCGAGTGGCAGGACAAGCGTGCATGGAAGAGTTGTTTCGACTGCGTGCCGGCGTCTCACCCCGACCCAATCTTGCGCGATTTCTCGGGCTATCTCCGCTCACACCCGATGAGCAGCCGTGGTACCTGGGCGCTCTCGGTGAGCGTGAAGTAGGTCGCCTGCTCGCATCCCTCGATGATGGATGGACCACCCTCCATGCGGTAGCTATCGGCACGGGAAGTTCCGATGTTGACCACATTGTCATTGGTCCAGGTGGCGTCTTCACCGTGAACACCAAGAATCATGCGGGAAAGTCGATCTGGGTCGCATCTCGAGGCATGATGGTCGCGGGCCAGCGAGTGCCGTATCTGAGGAACGCCGAGTTCGAAGCTGAGCGGGCTACCGTCAAACTCTCCCGGATACTTCCCCCCGCAGTCGACGTAGTCCCGGTGATCGCTCTTGTGAATCCTGGCCCGATCAAGTTCAAGGAATCTCCGCGCACGGTCAGGGTTATGGATGCGCGAGGGCTTGGCCGGTGGCTCCGCAAGCGCCCCATCGTGCTTGCTCCGCACCAGGTTGCCTTGATCTCCCTGGTCGCCGCCGATCCTTCCACCTGGCACACTCAACCCGCGCCTGCGGGAGATACCGCTGAGCTTCAGGCGGGATTTGCTTCCCTTGAACGTGAGATTCGATCCGCGCGGTACGTGCGTTCCCTGTGGGCAACGATCGCGGTAGTCGGATGCCTCATTGCCGCTTTCGCTTTCACGAGCGCACTCATCTGAGACAGCACTGAGGAAGCTCAACGCGTGAGCAACTCCGCGCGTTCGGGGTGACCGTCAAACCATTGGCCCACATACCAACACATCGGCAAGATGCGATAGGTGCTGTTGGCCTCTACATCGTCAACCGCGTAGGCAACAATCTCGCCGGCAAGTCCTTGCCCTCTGCGGTGCGGATCGGTGAAGGTGTGCGTAAAAGAAATCGAGTTTCCGCTGATCTTGTAGTCGACCGCGCTCGCCATTTCGCCGTCAATCCGAAGGGTGTAACGGTTGTCGTCTTTCTCGTGCGCCAGTTTCTTCTCCATACTCCGAGCCTATCTGCGGGGAGTTAATACTGCTGCGCCAGTGGATTCGCCTACGCTCTTTCCATGGTGCTCGAGTTTCCTGACCTGTTACTTCCGGACGCCCACGCGTGGCGCCTGTGGCTCGAAAACAATCACGCCGTGAGCCCCGGCGTCAGGCTTGTTTTGTCGCGCAAGGGCGGAGCGGTGACGGCACTGTTCTACGCTGATGCCCTGGACGAGGCATTGTGCTTCGGATGGATTGACGCGCAGGCACGTCGACGCGACGAGCACACTACGTACCAGCGCTTCCAGCCACGCCAGTCGCGCAGCATCTGGTCGCTGCACAACATCGGCCACATCGAAAGACTTGAAGCAGAGGGCCGGATGCATGCTGCGGGCCGCGTAGCCGTTGACGCTGCCAAGGCGGATGGGCGTTGGGAACGTGCATATGCGGGACCGGCGACGGCGGTTCCCCCTGCCGATCTGCTGGAGGCGATAGCGGCTGAACCTGCCGCACAGGCCATGTACGCGGTACTGACCTCTCAGAACCGTTATGCGCTCTACTTCCGGCTCAGCCAGGTCATCAGCCCCGCGGTTCGCGCACGACGGATCGCGACGTTCGTCGACCAGCTTGCCCGTCACGAACTTCCTTACCCGCAGAAGCGGATGCCAAAGCCCCTTTGAGCACATGAAGCGGTTAGCGGGGGAGTACGTTCTCGATCGCCTCGACGATCTCCGGCGAATCCGGTGTCACAGCTGACCTAAACCGTTGCACCTCTCCACCAGGGGAGATGAGAAACTTTTCGAAGTTCCACTTCACTTTGCTCGCGCTGCCGCTGGAATCCTGTGCCTTCGTGAGTTTCCCGTACAGGGGATGCTGCTTGCCGCCGTCGACGTACACCTTGTCGAACATCGGAAAAGTCACACCGTAGTTCGTGGAGCAGAATTCCTTGATGTCGTCGGAGTTGCCGGGCTCCTGGAACATGAACTGGTTGCACGGGAAGCCGAGTACGGTGAAACCGCGATCCGCATACTCCTCGTACAACTTTTCGAGCGCCGCATACTGTGGTGTGAAACCGCATCGCGACGCGACGTTCACGACCAGGACCACCTGCCCAGCGAACTCGTTAAAGTTCGTTTCCTTACCGTCGATTGTGGTGAGCGGGATGTTATTGAAGTCCATATCTCGAGACTACGGGTGGAGTTTCGACTTTGCTGAGCGTCAGCGTCCAGCCGCGTATCCCTGATTGCCTCGTGGATTCGCTGCGGCGTACAACTGTCCATCCGGCTCGACGCCCACCGTCGAGAGACGACCAAGAGTCCAGTCGCCCGCCCGCGTGATCACGTGCCCACGGCGTTCAAGTCCGTTGATCACGTCATCGCCCAGACGATCCTCGACCACTGCTCCGCCGGGTTCCCAGGTGCGCGGCCAGAACGAATCGGGCATGGAAGTGGTGTGAAATATTGGAGCATCGATCGCCTCCTGCGGCGAGAAATCTCCGACAATGGTGCGCAACAAATACGGCAATTGCCACTGGTCCTGTTGGTCGCCACCGGGGGACCCGAGCGTCGCGGTGGCGTGGCCATCCTTCAGAAGCAGGGTGGGGGTGAGCGTCGTGCGAGGTCGTGTGCCAGGTCGCAATGACGACGGCGTTCCCGGGAGCAGCCAGGTCATCTGCAGGCGAGTACCGAGGCAAAACCCGAGCTCGGGAATGGTCGGGGAGGACTGCAACCATCCACCCGATGGCGTGACGGAAACAATGTTGCCCCAGCGGTCGATGACGTCCAGATGACACGTGTCACCCCTGGTATCGCCGCTGCGCTCCACGGTAGGCTCACCCGCGCTGTGCCCAGCGACAGAGCGCTGACCGGCTGAAATGACGTCCAGCTCGTGGTTTGCAACCCTCAACTCCGGCAGGAACGGCTCGTGACCCGCCACGGCGCCCGGGCGGAACTCGGTGGAGGCCGTGTCGGTGATGAGTGTTCGTCGTATGGCGGCATATTCCGGCGATAGGAGGACATTCAGGGGCACAGGGGAGGAGTCGCCGTAGTATGCTTCGCGGTCTGCGAGTGCGAGCTTCTCCGTTTCCAGGATGGTGTGCGCTCCGAACTCCGTGGACGGGTCGAGTCGGTCGTCGTCGAAACCGTCGAGAATGCTCAGCATCTGAAGCAACGCGGGCCCCTGACTCCAGGCGCCCGCCTTCGCCACGGTGACACCCCGGAAATCATAGCTGACGGCATCCTCATAGTTGGCTCGAAAACCCGCCAAATCGCCAGCGGTGATCACTCCCGCGTGGTCACGGCCGGTGGAATGGCGGTGTGGCGTGCGCACGAAGTCGTCAATGGCTTGTGCGACGAATCCGCTCGCCCATTCGTCACGGGCCGCATCGATCCGTGAGGCGCGCGAGGGCCCAGTGGCCGCAGCGACGAGGCGTTCAAACGTGCCGGCAAGTGTCGGATTCGCGAAGAGTGAGCCGCCAGTAGGAACCTGCCCCCCGGGAGCCCAAAGCTTTGCCGAGGTTGGCCAGTGCTCGTCGAAAAGCGGTGCGACGCGCGCGATCGTCGCCGCGACGCGAGGCAGGAGCGGATGCCCGTGCCTGGCATAGCCGATCGCGAAGGCGAGAACATCACCCAGCTCCCACGTGCCGTGATCCCGAAGCAGGAGCAGCCAGGCATCGACGGCTCCGGGAATCGCTGCGGCGAGGGCCCCCGCACCGGGAACGAGAACGAGGCCTTCCTGCCGATAGTGCTCGATTGTTGCACCAGCCGGTGCCGGGCCCTGTCCCATGAGCACACACGGTGTGCCCGGATCTTGTGCTGTTGCAAAGATACCGACGAGGTCGCCGCCCGGCCCGTTCAGGTGGGGTTCGACGACATGGAGCACGAACGCGCAGGCAACAGCGGCGTCAAAGGCATTTCCCCCACGCTCGAGGACCCCCTGTCCAGACGCGGTGGCGAGCCAATGCGTCGACGCCGTCATTCCGAAGCTTCCACGCAACGTGGGCCGGGTAGTGAACGATGACGGCGCGGTGAAGGTCACAATCTCCCACGCTACCGCGCGGTGCGGGATCGCAGGGGCCGGCTCTTACATTCCGCCGAGAACAGAGGCGAAGAACGCGAAAAGCGAACTGAACGCGAGCACCGCGACGGCGGGAATAAACGAGCAGATCAGGTACACGACGAGCGGTGCCCACCCATGACCGACGTTACGGCTCACGTTCACTCCGCGAACGATGAGGTAAACGAGCGGGCTCAGTAACATCCACCACGCTGACGCGGCCTTTGGGTGCAGTGAATTCAGAAGGACTTTGTGATCGTGGATGGCCATGGTGACGGCGAGCACGAACACGATCACGCCCGTCAAGGCGATGAGGAAGGTTGAATAGAGTTCGCCGAGGCCGAGAACAAGGCTGAGAACAACAATGGTGATCCACAAGGGCATCGTGGCGATCGCCCACACCGATGCCGTGTAAGCGCGAGTCGGATGGAACTGAACAGACGCCTTGACCCCCATCGACACGAATCCCTGCGTGTCATGGCGCCGGTTCATCGGTCGGTACGGATCGATGGCTGGCAGCGTGGCATCCGTGCGGATGGGTACGGGCGAAAAGTAACGGTTACCTTGTGGCGGCGTGACGGGATGGCGCTCTCGAGTGGTCGGCGTCCACTGGCTTCCGTCCCACCACCGTGCCTGAGTGTCGTCAGCGGGGTCTGGGTACCAGCCAGCGATGATGACAGTACTCGCCGTATCGATTGACATTGATCCCCCCGAAGTTTGTTCCGCAGCCCCTCGCTTGCGAAACTTTCCCACTTCCGACGCTAGTGGTATCCGGCCTGTGAAACATGCCCCACTTTGCGGGTCGCGGCGATGTCGAGCCCTACCGCGATTACGGCACGGCCGAACTCAACCTGGCGGCATGCGGTCAACGGATGTCGCTCCCTGACCACTCCCGAGCGACGATGTGCACTGCATCCCACGCGCCGTTGTCGTCGGCGCCATCGAGGGGTTCGAAGCGCGTGAGAAGGAGGGTGGTCATGGCGCCATGCTAGTCCCGCGTAACGTTAGTACTGCAGCTACTCATCTGCTGCAACGGAGAGGCCACATGACGGAGTGCATCCACGGGTTGGAAATCGAACGTTGTGACGCCTGCGCGCCGCGTAACCTTTCGACTGAGCTTCGCCCTCAGTCGGCCGTACGGACGACTCGTGCGCGACCTGCGCGAAAAACCGCCCCGATTGCCTCCACTAAGCCCGTTGAGGTCGATCAAGGTACCCGGCGTATTTTCCACCTGACACACGTGGCTAATATGCCAAGTATTCTCGCAGCTGGTCGAGTGTTTTCGGATGCGGCAGGGGCAAAGCCGGTGGTGGATATCTCCACGGCGGAAAACCGGGAGCTCCGCCGCGAGGTGGCAGTTGGGGCGACATCGGTGGCATCCTTCGTACCGTTCTTCCTCGTTCCGGATGCAAACCTGTGGGAAGGCATTCGACGTGGAGAGGCAGATTATCGCCTCAATGATGCCGTGCGGCGCTCCCATGCATCGGACTTCGTGTTACTCGTCAGTACTGCGAGAGCCGGAGGAGACAAATCCGTCATCGCGGATGGCGATGCGGCAGATCCTGCAACACTGTTCAGCGCGCTTTCGGAGCTCAAGGGCAGAATGCCTCGACGGTTGTACGACGAGGAGGATGCTTTGCGTGTCGCCGAATTCCTCGTACCCGAGCAGTTCGAATTCTCGGCGGTGACGCTCGTGGGCGTGGCGAATGACAAGGTGAGGTCCACCGTCCGCGAACAACTCAGCGCCCACGGATACGCGCAGAAGGTGTCGGTGTATCCGCCCTGGTTCCAGCGCCCCTGATGCCTGTTCACCGCGGTTCACCAGCCAGCCGCGGTACTTTCGCACTATGACAAGAACATATGTGGTGACGGGGGCAGCATCGGGTATCGGGGCGGCCGCTGCCGCACTCCTGACGGGGCGCGGCAATCGCGTCATCGGTGTCGACCTGAAAAATGCGGATGTCGAGGCTGACTTGTCGACTCCGGATGGCCGCAGGGATGCGGCGCTGCGGGCTATCAAGATCTCGGGAGGAACGGTGGACGCCGTAGTCGCTGCGGCTGGAATCGCTGCTCCAAAGGCGCTGACAGTGGCGGTGAACTTCTTCGGTGTGACCGAGTTCCTGGAGGCGTTACAGCCGGCGCTGTCGATGAGTGCTTCGCCGCGCGCTGTGGTCGTGAGTTCGATGGCCACACTGCAGCCGGTGTCGGATGACCTCGTCGACGCCATGCTGGCGGGCAACGAAACGAAAGCGCTTGAACTCGGGGGAGCGCTCGCCGAGCAGGGCGGCCAGGTCGGCTACCTCAACTATTCATCGAGTAAGCGCGCGCTCAGCCGTTGGGTTCGCCGGGAGTGCATCACGCCACGTTGGGCGGGTGCCAAGATCCCTCTTAACGCTGTCGCACCAGGAACTGTGCTCACACCCATGACGACCGAATTGCTGGCAACCGAGGAAGGCAGGGTCATGGTGGACACCTCAGTGCCGATGCCGCTTAACTATCACCAGAGCGCAGAGTCGGTTGCGCAGCTCATGGCCTGGCTCACGAGCGAAGAGAACACCCACACGACCGGGCAGACGATTTACATCGATGGCGGAGCGGATGCAAGCCTGCGCGGGGACAATATTTGGTGAGCAGCGCCCGATGAGTCCAGTGTCAAAGTCACTCTTTTTTGGCCAGAACCCGCGCATCCGCTCGCCTTTTTAGCCTTTGCTGGTTTGCTCTTCGCAGATGACCACGGGAATCTTTCGGTCTGTCTTGAGTTGGTATCCCGCATACCCGGGGTTAACTCTGATAATTTGCGGCCACAACTCGGCCCTTTCTGCCGGAGTAGCCGTGCGGGCGCGCGCCCTGAGCGTCTCTTTGCGCACGGTGAGTTCGACATCCGGATTCGCCACCAGGTTCCGATACCACTCGGGGTCGCGATCGTCACCGCCCTTCGATGCAACAAGCACCCAACGACCGTCACCGTGGACGGGGGCGGTCAGCATAGTCGAACGCCGAATGCCCGACTTCCGGCCAATGGTATGGAGCTCCACCGCAGGCATCGGGCCGATCATCCACCCTTTCCGTCCACCTGTGACGGCCAACAACCCGTGGTGACCTAGGTTCATTGCCTTGAGACCGAGGTCGGCAAAGGCGTCGCGAAGAGTCATCGGCTACTTCGTGATCCCGAGTTCATTCACGACGACACCGAGACACGTGTCTTCGACGAAATTCATGCCGGCGGCCTCGGCAACAGCACGCGCTTCAGCGGAGGTGATCTCCAACTGCAACCACAGCGTCTTCGCCCCGATTGCCGCGGCTTGCTCGGCCACGCCAGCTGCTTCTTCCGAGGGGCGGAATACATCCACGATGTCGACCGGTACCGGGATTTCCGCGAGGCTGCGGTAAACCTTCTGGCCGAGGATCTCATCTGCTTTCGGGTTGACCGGAATTACCGTGAACCCTGCCTTCATCAGCCATCGAGGAATGCGGTTCGCCGCCTTCTTCTCGTTCGCCGAGGCCCCCACAACGGCGATCGTTGTTGAAGCTTCCAACAATTCCCCAAGGTGCGGGTCTGTCATCCTCATAATCCAGTCCGCCCCATCAGCCTCTGTCATCGGTCGAGTCGCGCGGCAACAAAAGCGACCATGTCGGCCAATTCATCCTGACTCACGGTGTGCGCCATTGGATACCGATGCGCCTCGACCGCCGCGTGTGCAGAGAGCCACTCGCCTGTGCGCTCGACGGCGCTCGGAGTGATCACATTATCTTCGTCGCCGTGACCCCAAAATACAGGTATTCGGGGCACGCTGTCGGCGAGCTCGGCATCACCCTGATGCGGCACATCGGCGATGAATCCGCTCAACTGCAGAACATAGTCAAATCGGGTCGGCGCGTGCCGGATCAACTGCAGGGCCATACATCCGCCCTGAGAGAAGCCCATCAGGCCAATCCCGTTGGGTACCCAGTCGAGACCATCGATCCACTCGAGGACGCCACGGACGGAAGCGTCCAGAAGGGCTGTCTCGCTGCTGGGCGACTGGGATCCGGCCTGAAACCAGGCGAAGCCTCCGCCGTAACCCAGCGGCGCCCGCAGCGATGCCACGACGACGCCGGATGGCAGGAACCTGTTGAGCCCAAAAAGGTCGCCCTCGTGACTACCCAGTCCGTGCATCATGACGAGCAACGGCTTACCGGCCCGTTCTTCCGGTGGAACATTCCACAAGACCGAATCACGGTCGATAGTGTGGACGGGCGGCGCACCGGATCCCTGCTCGATCATGCTCTCAGCCTACGCGTGACGCGGCCCGGGTCGGCTGTCGGCACTGAATTGCTCAGCGAGACCGCGCCGTGTGCGGGCTAAGCGTCGTTTCCTCAGCGCGCAACCAGCATATTCGGACCCCACGATGAGATCGGCGCGACGGGGGTGGCGAAGTCAGTGTTCACTGTCTTCCACATTTGCAACTGCGGCGCCACCCACAATAGGTAAATGCCGAGGGTAATCACAGAGAGGAATAGCCACAGCAACCAGCGCCCGAAGAGGCCAGTCGCACTGCCACTGAAAACGAGTTTCTGCCCATCAATGAACGTGTGCTTGCACTTCCAACGTTCAGTGAGAACGACGGAAAAGGGGTAACAGATCCCGAGAGTGAACGTGGTGATGATCATGCCGAGGATCGCGGTGCCGGCAAAGGTGGCAGCGCCTCCATCGAAACTAAATCGGGTTACTTTAGGCATACCTTTCTGTATAGCGGGAGACGATATACGGGTCGAGTCCCACAACTGGGGTCGCCAGCGTGATCGAGGATTATGTCCCTTGAAGTGGGACGTGAATCCGATATTCAGGTGACGTATTCTCGTCGGTAAGAGATCTCGCCGAACCCGAAAATCGGCGTCTCCCTGGGGGAGCTGCTCGGCAACGGGCGCGACGAGATTGTGGCGTGAACACGCTGTCGCATCCGCGCGACGTACCCGAAGCAGTGTGGAGTCAGGATCATGGAACACAACCCAGCGCAACCCGAGTCGAGGAGTCTTGAAATCGAGACACTGCCTCCCATCGACGTACCACAGAGCGAGTGGTCCAGCCATTCACTCTTGCGTCGCGCACGCATGAATATTATGGGCGACGGACTCGAGTGGCCGCACGCAACCTACGAGCAACTGCCGTTTCTGCGAGAGATTTCCCTCGTTGTCGACGATGGCGTCCTCTGCGCACGGCTTGCCGCCCAATTCAATTTCGACCGGTTCGTGGATTCGACAACCGACGATAACGGACCCGCCCAGCCACTCGGCCATGTCACCGATCGCCAGCGCTTCTATACCAGGGTCACGGACAACGGTTTTCACGTCGTAGGGGTCTTCAGCGCCGCAACTATCGGCGGACGGCGCCGTTACTTCCAGTGGCTCACGGGAGCATGGGTGGAAATCGGATTGAGCGGATTCCTGTACGTACGCGATGATCTCGACACCCACTTCTCAGAACTAAGCGGCGCACAGCTTGATGAAACCCAGCCCGGTGCAACGACAACGTCGATGACTCCGGATGAGGAGTGGACCATGGAGACGGTCCAGAGCCAATTCGTGGGGGAGCCGATAGTCGAGGCTAGTCAGGGTCGGATACCGACTTCTTCACCTTTGCCGTCAACCATGCCGTCAAACGTGCCGTCAACCATGCCGTCAAACGTGCCGTCAAACGTGCCCGTGAATGCGCCAGAGTTGCTTCCTCCGCCCGTTATCGCTGCCGCGCCGCTCACCGAGCAGGCCCCCGCGCCAACTACTGGGCCGATTCCGGTCGCCCAGGGCGCGCACGTTGCCGATCCAGCTTCAGTGCAGCCCGCTGTGGCACAGCCCGCGGTGGTCGAACCCGCCGCAATCCAGCCAGCGGCCGCAGAAGTCCCCGTCGCGGTGACACCAATTTCGGCTCCGCCTGAAGCTGCGCCTGAAGCTCCGCCTGTAACACCCGGCAACGCGGCCATTCAGCGTGGAATTGCTGTCGCACTCGCCACAGTTGCTCATCGCACCGACGTCGACCTGGTTGGCGCCGCCACCATCGACCACGTCGCACGTGTTGCCGAGAGTTTCGATGCGTCGACTGATTACGTGCGTCACTGCGCCGCGTGGCTGCATGACGCACTCGAACGCAGCGACTTCACCGAGAAGGACCTACTTGAGGCCGGCATCCTGCCAGAGATCGTCGATGTTATCTCGCTGCTGACGCGACATGAGGGTGTCGATGAAGCTGCGTGGTACGCCGCCATCAGCGCTCATCCGGATGCACGTGCCGTGAAGGTTGCCGCGCTAGCCGACAATGCTGCTCCCTGGCGGCTTCGTCGCCTCGATGTAGCTACTCGTGCAGGAATCGAAAGGGTGCATGCCGACGCGATAGCCGCGCTCGGCGCGCAGCGTTAGCGATCGATCGGAGTACCTGCCCAGTCGGTGAGCACCCAGCCTTCGGCGGGGGATCCCTCCAGCGTCACGACGCCGGTGTTGCCGAGCGCGTGTTCAGTGCCGAACTCCGGCGTGACATTCACTGCTCGGCTCGAAACCCACACCCGGATGGCCGCGCCGTGGCTGAACGCTGCGGCAGCATTGACGCCCGAGTTCGCCATGGTCGCAACGTCCGAATCGAATCGTGCAAAGAAATCATTGCCGTCGGCGCCTCCGGGTAATTTTGCTTCCAAATCCCCGAGCCCCCACGCGTAGACGGTCTCCACATAGCGGCGAATCGAGTCGGGGTCACTGCGGAGTTCGAGATCTCCCGCGCCGATCTCGTGGAGGCCAGCAAGCACCTCCACAGCTATCTTCCGCGCCGCAGAGAGTGGCGCAGCAGTCAATTGGGTACGCACGAGGGTGGAGGCGAACAACGCGTCAACGTCGACATGAGCGAAGGTTCGGGCCAGGGCAACGGCCTGCGAGTGACCAAGGCCAGTGAGCCCCGGCCCAGGATGTGCGGTATCGAGTTGTCCGAGCACGTTTCCGGGAGTCTGCCCGTGTCGAATAAGAAAAAGCCGCACGAATCAGATCCTGCGCTTCCTCAACATGACTTAATCCTAAGCTGCACAATTTGCACTAACGCCGGACCAGAAGGTGGGGTTGACTGGAGGAATGGCGACATCGGTGTACACGATCGGGCATTCGACACATCCATTGGAGGAGTTCGTGGCGATGTTGCGAGCGAATTCAGTCGTTCAGATTGTGGACGTGCGCTCAGTTCCTGGTTCGCGCCACAATCCCCAATTTGGTGAAGCGGAACTCGCCGTGAGTCTGCCTGAACATGGCATCCGCTATGAATGGATGAAGCAGTTGGGAGGATTACGCCATACGACGAAGGCGAGCCAGAACCTCGCCTGGCGCAACGCATCATTTCGCGGTTACGCAGACTACATGCAGACACCAGCCTTCACTGACGCCATCGGGGAGCTCCTCACCATCGCAAAGGAACGGACGGTCGCAATCATGTGCGCGGAGGCGGTTCCCTGGCGATGCCACCGTTCGCTCATTGGCGACGCCTTGCTGGTTCGTGGGATCACCGTGCTCGATATCATGACGGAGAAGTCGACGAAGCCGCACGAACTCACGTCCTTCGCGAAGGTCGACGGCACGCGTGTCCGGTATCCCGCGACTAGCGGCGATGACCCAATAAAGTGAGAGCGTTCCTCACCACCATTATCGAGCGCGAAGGAGCCGACCATTTCCACACCAGACGAAAACCTGCAACCGCATGGCAGCGGTAGACACACAGGAAGCATCACGACCGATCAGGAGAATGATTGGGCTCAGCACAATCCGGTGAAACGGGGCAGCGGGACAACGTTCGGTGGCCGCGTCGACTCCTTTTTTGAGATTACGTTTCGAAAGTCAACCATCAGCCGCGAGATTCGGGGTGGTCTGGTCACGTTCATGACCATGGCCTATATCGTCATCCTGAACCCTCTTATCCTTGGCGGGGTCGCGGATGTCGCTGGAGGCTCACTGGACAGAGCGCAGATTGGCGCTGTCACGGGCCTCACCGCTGGGATTATGACCATCCTGTTCGGTCTCGTCGCAAACCTGCCTTTCGGGCTTGCAGCTGGGCTCGGGATCAACTCCTTCCTGGCGGTAAGCGTTGTCGGACAGGTCACGTGGGCGGAGGCGATGGGGCTCGTCGTCATCAATGGCCTCATCATCGTCCTTCTGTCGGCGACCAGACTTCGTGAACTCATCTTCAGGGCGGTTCCCGCGCAATTGAAGATCGCCATCACCGTCGGGATTGGCCTGTTCATCGCGTTCATCGGCCTCGTGGATGCGGGCTTTGTGCGCTCCAGCGGTGCAGCAAGCCCACCCGTACAGCTCGGAGACGGTGGCTCGATCACCACCATCCCCACACTGACGTTCATCCTTGGATTGCTCATCATGGGTGTGCTGATGGCGCGCAAGGTGAAGGGCGCCTTGCTGATCGGAATCCTCGGAACGACGATTATCGCCATCATTTTCGAGGCGATCTTCAAGCTCGGCCCCTCCTTCGCCCACGGTAAACCGAATCCGGCTGGCTGGAATCTCAACGTTCCACGACTTCCGGATGCCATCGTGTCTGTGCCCGACTTCGGCCTCGTCGGTGCGTTCAACTTCGACGCGTTCGCGCGTATCGGCTGGCTCGCCGGAATCATGCTCGTGTTCACGCTCGTGTTCACGAACTTCTTCGACGCCGTGGGAACGCTGACCGGACTGACGAAGGAGGCGGGCCTCGCGGACAAAGAAGGCAACTTCCCCCGACTGAAGTCTGCACTCATCGTGGAGGGCATCGGAGCGGTTGCTGGCGGTGCCACGTCGAGCTCGTCCAATACGATTTACATCGACTCTGCCGCTGGAGTGGGCGAGGGCGCACGCACGGGGCTTGCCAGCGTCGTGACCGGAATCCTGTTCCTTTTGGCCATGTTCCTGACTCCGCTTACGCAGGTGGTCCCACTCGAAGTTGCCGGCGCCGCCCTCGTCGTTGTGGGCGTGCTCATGGTGTCGCAAATCAAGGATGTGAACTGGAGCGAGTTCTCCATCGGG
>JBDTCD010000182.1:0-6712 GCA_039923755.1 Terrimesophilobacter sp.
ACCCCCGAATGAGCAGCCACGCTCTCGCGTCGAGCCGTTGGCCCCGCTGCAGCGTCGCGTCGGGCTCACGGAAGGTCTCCACCTTCCCGGCAAGGCCAAGTGGCAATCGGGCGCGGCCGGCAATAAGTTCGGTGTCGGTCACCATGACAGTCGGTGCGGAGAGAATGAGAATCCCCACGCAGCTGGCGTAAAGGACGATCGCCACAATGATGCCGACCATTTCATTGATGGGCCAAAACACCAGAAGACTTGCCGGGATGACCAGCGCCATCGCCACATACAGCCATGCAGAGGCCCAAAGGCGCTCTCGGTAGATCGTCATACCCCTATTCGACCAGACTTTGGGGCTGGCTCTGCACTAACCTCGAAACGTGAGTGACGGAGTTGAGGTCCTGTTCGTTGGCGAGAGGGCACCTGAGTACGCCCATCCAGGCGATGCCGGCGCCGACCTATCGGCGGCCGAGGCCATGACGTTGGGGCCTGGCGAGCGCGCGACAATCGGCACAGGCCTGTCGATTGCTCTGCCACATGGGTTCGTAGGCTTCGTGGTCCCGCGCAGCGGCCTGGCGTCACGGCACGGCATCACGATCGTGAACAGCCCCGGCACGGTCGATGCGGGTTACCGGGGTGAAATCCGGGTGACGATTCTGAATACGGACAGTTCCGTGCCGTATTCTATTGCCGTCGGCGATCGGATCGCCCAGTTGATCGTGATGCCGGTCTTGCGCGCCTCTTTCATCCCTGTAGGCTCGCTCCCCGGAAGCCACCGCGGTGACGCGGGGTTCGGATCGACCGGTTATCGCGATTCTGGCGGTAGTACGATCGCCGAATCGCAGTCAGGAGCATAGTCGTGGACGAAGCAGTAGATCCGGCGCTGGACGGCCAGAACGAGCAAGAGCAGGCGAAGTCCGGTCCGGCCGACCGCTCGACCGCCGGCCCACTGGATGAGGCGGAGGCAAACGCCGTCCGGCCGTACGTCGACCTTGGCGGTGTGAAGATTCTGCCGCGGGATGGTCTTCAACTTCGACTTGAGGTGGAGGAGAGCAGCCAGCGCGTGGTTGCCGTGGGTCTGGACTACGCGGGTTCCACGCTGCAAATCCAGCCTTTCGCAGCACCTCGCTCGACAGGCCTCTGGCATGAGATCCGACACCAGATCGCCGACCAGATCGCCAAGCAGGGCGGGACGACGAAACTCACGGTTGGCCCGTTCGGGCCCGAATTGTTGGCCGAAATTCCCGCGGCGGCTCCCGGACAGCCCGGAGCGAAGCGCCTCGCCAGATTCGTCGGCGTCGACGGACCGCGCTGGTTCCTGAGGGGAGTTATCGCTGGTGATGCCGTCATCAAACCCGACGCGGCGGCGCTCGTCGAAGACCTCTTCCGCAGCATCGTCGTTGTCCGGGGCACGACACCCATGCCACCGCGGGATCTCATTCCCCTCGCCATTCCGCAAGCATCGAGCCGCCCGGACCCATCCGCGCCACAGGACGTCTGACCACGCCAGTGACGGGAGAAGAATCGTTCCGCGAAGCGCTCAGTTCCGCGGTTCGCAAGGCCGGGATCGGCCAGGTTGCGCCGGGTGAAGTACCGACGAGCGCATCACTCCTCAAGGCTGTCGGGGGAGTGCGCGGGCTCATCGAGGCGGTTCTGCCCGGGTTCGGATTCCTTGTGGTGTACGCCATCACCCGCCAGGTACTGCCTTCCGTCGTCGCGCCGGTCGCCCTCGCATTGGTGTTCGTCATCATTCGCCTTGCGACGAAGACTCCGCTGACCCAGGCGTTTGCCGGAGTAGTCGGCATCGCACTGTCGGCCGGGCTCGCGCTTTTCACCGGCAGGGCTGAGGATAATTTCCTCCTCGGCCTCATCATCAACGTCGTCTCCGTTGTGGTGCTTCTCGTCAGCCTCCTCGTGCGTTGGCCACTCATCGGGTTGGTCGCCGGGGTCTTAACTAATGAACTGACCGAATGGCGAAACGATAGAGCCAAGCGGCGCGTGCTGACGGTGGCGACCTGGGCGTGGGTGGGAGTGTTCTCGGTTCGCCTCGCCGTTCAGGTGCCGCTGTACTACACGAGCCAGACCGAGTTGCTCGCCGCCGTCAAACTCCTCATGGGTATTCCACTCTATGCCGCCATGCTTTGGATCACCTGGCTCCTTGTGACGTCCGTCTACCGGCGGGCTGGCGAATCACCCTCGGCTGGAGGACGGCACACGAGCGATACCGGGGAATGATACATTTATCTCGATATCAAGATAGTTTTGGCGAGTGAAGGAGTCCGTGAATGTCGGCAGTGAACAGTTTCGGTGCACAGGACACACTGTCCGTAGGTGGCAAGGATTACCGTGTCTACCGCGTCGACCGGGTTCCGGGGCATGAGAAACTTCCGTTCAGCCTGAAGGTGCTTCTTGAGAACCAGTTGCGGACCGAGGATGGCAAGAACGTCACTGCCAGCCAGATCCTGGCTCTCGGTTCGTGGGTTCCGCAGGCGGACCCCGACACCGAAATCCAGTTCACGCCCGCCCGCGTCATCATGCAGGACTTTACGGGCGTTCCATGCATCGTGGACCTCGCCACCATGCGGGAGGCCGTCGCGGAACTCGGCGGGGATCCCCGCAAGATCAACCCGCTCGCACCCGCTGAGATGGTCATCGACCACTCCGTCATCGCCGACCTCTTCGGTACCGCGAATGCCTTCGAACGCAATGTGGAGATCGAGTACGAACGTAATGGGGAGCGTTACCAATTCCTTCGCTGGGGCCAGAGCGCTTTCGACGACTTCAAAGTCGTTCCACCGGGCACCGGAATTGTGCACCAGGTGAACATCGAATACCTTGCGCGAGTGACGATGACGCGAATGGTCGACGGTGTGCAGAACGCCTACCCCGACACTCTTGTCGGAACCGACTCGCACACGACCATGGTCAACGGCCTTGGAGTTCTCGGCTGGGGAGTTGGAGGCATCGAAGCTGAGGCCGCCATGCTCGGCCAGCCCGTCTCAATGCTCATCCCGAAGGTCGTCGGCTTCAAACTCACCGGATCAATCCCGACCGGCGTGACAGCGACGGATGTCGTGCTCACGATCACCCAGATGCTTCGCGCACACGGCGTGGTCGGCAAGTTCGTCGAGTTCTACGGAGCAGGCGTTGCCCACGTTCCTCTCGCCAATCGGGCCACGATTGGAAACATGAGCCCGGAGTTCGGGTCAACCGCCGCGATGTTCCCCATCGACCAGGTCACCCTCGACTACCTTCGGCTCACGAACCGTGGCGAGGAGCAGATCGAACTCATCGAGGCATATTCGAAGCTGCAGGGGCTGTGGCACGATGCCGACCGTGAGCCCTCGTTCAGCGAATACCTTGAGCTCGACCTCGGGACCGTCGTCCCCTCGATTGCCGGGCCGAAGCGCCCGCAGGACCGAGTCGAGCTGACGAAAGCCAAAACCCAATTCGAGAAGGACCTCGACGCGTACGTGGCCGGGTCGCACTCGAATCCTGCCGCGGTAGCGATGAAGGATGGCCGTGAATTCACCGTCGATCACGGTGCAGTGGCGATCGCCGCCATCACGTCGTGCACGAACACGTCAAACCCTTCCGTCATGCTCGCAGCGGGGCTGCTTGCCCGTAACGCTTCGCTGAAGGGGCTCAAGTCAAAGCCGTGGGTGAAGACGACCCTTGCACCTGGCTCCAAGGTCGTCACCGACTACTACGAGAAGGCCGGGCTCAACGGCTATCTCGAAGATCTGGGCTTCTATCTCGTGGGCTACGGCTGCACGACCTGTATCGGAAACTCAGGTCCCCTCGAAGACGAAATCTCGGCTGCCGTGAACCAGAACGACCTCGCGGTGACCGCGGTGCTCTCCGGCAACCGCAACTTCGAGGGCCGCATCAATCCCGACGTGAAGATGAACTACCTCGCGAGCCCTCCGCTGGTGATCGCCTATGCTCTCGCCGGTTCGATGGACTTCGACTTTGAGGTGGAATCACTCGGGCAGGATCATGCCGGAAATGACGTCTTCCTCAGGGACATTTGGCCGGATGCGGCCGAAGTGCAGAAGACGATCGACGAGTCGATCGACAGCGGGATGTTCGAAAAGCAGTATTCGGGCGTCTTTGACGGGGACGAGCGCTGGACGTCACTCCCGACGCCTGCGGGGGACGTGTTCGAGTGGAACGAGGCATCCACGTACGTGCGCAGGCCACCGTATTTCGATGGCATGACGATGGAACTCACTCCAGTGACCGACATCGCGCATGCCCGAGTGCTCGCAACGCTCGGCGATTCAGTGACGACCGACCACATCAGCCCTGCTGGGAGTATCAAATCCGACAGTCCAGCCGGCCGATATCTGACGGCGCACGGCATTGATCGCAAAGACTTCAACTCCTACGGCTCCCGGCGTGGCAACCACGAAGTGATGATCCGCGGAACGTTCGCGAACATCCGCTTGCGCAACCAGCTTCTTGCGGGGGAGAACGACGGCGCGGGGGTTGAGGGTGGTTACACTCGCGACTTCACAGCGCCGGATGCTCCGCAGGCCTTCATTTACGACGCCTCCGAGAATTATCAGGCGGCGGGCATCCCGCTCGTCGTCCTCGCCGGCAAGGAGTACGGTTCGGGGTCGAGCCGCGACTGGGCTGCAAAGGGTACGAGCCTTCTCGGAGTTCACGCCGTCATTGCCGAGAGTTTCGAGCGAATCCATCGATCGAACCTCATCGGAATGGGAGTTGTGCCGCTGCAGTTCCCCGCGGGGGAAGGCTGGACTTCTCTCGGCCTCGACGGCACTGAGAGCATCAGTATCCAGGGACTGGACGCGTTGAATCAGGGGATCACACCGAAGAGCGTGCGCGTCATCGCAGAACCGACCGATCAGTCCCGGTCTGGGCGCAGTACGGTTGAATTCGATGCGGTCGTGCGAATCGACACTCCGGGAGAAGCCGATTACTACCGCAATGGCGGGATCCTGCAGTACGTGCTCAGGAGTCTCGTTTAGGCTCGACACATGAGCGTCCTCGACAGTGTCAGTGGACCCCGTGATCTCGATGCGCTGAGCCCCGGCCAACTCCGCCAACTTGCGGGGGAGATCCGTGAATTCCTCGTTCGCGAGGTCGCGCGATCCGGAGGCCACCTCGGACCGAATCTCGGTGTCGTCGAGCTGACCATCGCGATTCACCGCGTATTCGATTCGCCGTCGGACCCGGTCATTTTTGATACCGGACACCAGTCGTACGTACACAAACTGCTCACCGGGCGCAAGGATTTCAGCACTCTGCGCCAGTTGGGCGGTCTGGCCGGGTACCCGCAGCGCACCGAGTCCGATCACGACGTCGTCGAAAATTCGCACGCATCCACGTCGCTCAGCTGGGCAGACGGAATTTCCCGCGCATTCCAGATGACGGGCCAAAGCGACCGCCACGTGGTCGCGGTTGTCGGGGATGGCGCTCTCACGGGTGGGATGACATGGGAAGCCCTCAACAACATCACGGACGACAATGCGCGAAAACTCGTGATTGTCGTGAATGACAACGGGCGCTCCTATGCTCCGACGATTGGCGGGATGGCGCACTTCCTGAACAAGATCCGCACCAAGAGGTCGTATCGCAAACTCCGTATGACGAGTGAACGCGTCTTCGACCACCTCGGACCGCCCGGCCGGGCCCTTTTCCGGGGGGTACGGGCCGGTGTGCACGGGTTTGTGAACCGTTTCTGGAACAATGACGCACTGTATTCGAACCTGGACATCAAGTACATCGGTCCGATTGACGGCCACGACATCGGGGCGCTTGAGGTCGCGCTGCGGCAGGCGCGCGACTACGGCGCCCCGGCGATCGTCCACGTCATCACGGAGAAGGGCCGCGGCTATGAGCCCGCCCGTCAGGACATCGCAGATCAATTTCACGCGGTCGGAAAAATCGATCCCGAAACGGGCGAGTCCATGGAGTCGACGGATCGGCCGTCCTGGACGTCGGTGTTCTCCCACGAGCTCGTCACCCTTGCTGATGCCAACCCTCGCATCGTCGGAATTACCGCCGCGATGCTCCGCCCCACTGGGCTGCATCCTTTTGCCGCGCTGCACCCCGATCGGGTCTTCGACGTGGGCATTGCCGAACAGCATGCCGTCACAACAGCTGCAGGGCTCGCCTTCGGGGGGCTACATCCGGTCGTGGCACTTTACGCGACTTTCGTCAATCGTGCCTTCGACCAAATCGTCATGGATGTCGCCCTGCACAAGGCTGGAGTGACGTTTGTTCTGGACCGCGCAGGAGTGACCGGCCCCGACGGACCGAGCCACCACGGAATGTGGGATCTTGCTTTGCTCCAGGTCGTGCCGGGGATCCGCATTGCCGCGCCAAGGGATGCTCCGCGCCTGCGCGAAGAACTCGGTGAAGCGGTCGCGATCGACGATGCTCCGACGGTGGTGCGATTCCCCAAGGGTGCGGTGGATGCCGAATTCGACGCGGTACGGCGCACGCCTGACGGAGTGGATATTCTTCGCGAAGCACCCCATCGGGACGTTCTCATCGTCTCCGTCGGCGCGCTTGCCAGGCTGAGTCTCGAGGTCGCGGAGCGGCTTGCTGCGCAGGGAATCGGGGCGACGGTGATTGATCCGCGCTGGGTGGTCCCAGTGCCGCACAGCGTCCTTGACCTGGGCAGGGAACACCGGCTCATTGTCTGCATCGAGGACGGTGTCCGGGTGGGGGGCATCGGGACTCGGCTTCG
>JBDTCD010000183.1:0-4155 GCA_039923755.1 Terrimesophilobacter sp.
AGCGCCGGGTGATCGAGCTCGTGAGCGGCCAGATCGTTCGTGACGAACGCCAGGGTGGATACCAAACCCAGGCGTTGCCCGTCCAGCGACAGGCTCCACCGCCCACGGCGACCGGTCTGGCGGCGCAGCGATGAGGGTCGGTCTGGTTCTCTCCGAGGTGGGCCAGGGGCTTCGCCGCAACTTCTCGATGGTCGTCTCGATCATCCTGGTGACCTTCATCTCGCTGACTTTCGTCGGCGCCGCAATCCTGCTTCAACAGCAGATCAACCAGATGAAGGGGTACTGGTACGACAGAGCCCAAGTCGCCGTGTACCTGTGCACCCAATACGACGAGGGCGGAAACTGCAATCAGGCCGAGGCGAGCGCTGAACAGAAGGCGAATATCGATCAGCAGCTCAAATCGCCCGTTCTTGCGCCACTCATCAAGCACTACGACTTTGAAGATCACAACGCGGCGTTCGCGAATTACCAGAAGCAGTTCTCTGGAACGGAATCGAGCAAGTTTGTCACGCCGGACTTCCTCCCCGAAACCTTCTGGGTGAACCTTAAGGATCCCTCCCAGTCCGACGCGATCGTTGAACGGTTGTCTGGGGTCGCCGGGGTTGAGGAAGTCGTCGACCAGCGCAAATACCTGCAGCCAATTTTTGACGCCCTGAACGCCGCCAGTTATACCGCCATCGGAATCGCGGGCCTCATGCTCATCGCGGCGGTGCTTCTGATCGCGACGACGATCCGACTGAGCGCCTTCAGCCGACGCCGGGAGCTTGGGATCATGCGGCTCGTGGGCGCATCGAACCGATTTATTCAGACACCGTTCGTACTCGAGGGTGTTGTTGCCGCTCTCATCGGTTCAGTGCTGGCCAGTGGTGCGATCGTCGCGATCGTGCACTTCTTTGTGCAGGGTTATCTCAATGCGACACCGTCGGCGACGCCCTTCGTGGACATGAATGACGCCTTCATTGTCGTGCCCATTTTGATTGTTGGCGGTGCGGGACTTGCGGCGATCTCTGCGGCGGTAGCCATCCGCCGTTACCTGCACGTCTAGCTGACCCAGCACGGAAAGCGTGCGGCACGCGCTAGACTGGACGGCTGCTTGCGCGACCTGCGCCAGCATCCGCATTTATCATTCAGGAGTCGTACGATGCCCAGGGAACGTGGCGAAAAGGTTGTTGCCACCAACCGTAAAGCGCGGCACGACTATGCCATCGAAGACACCTACGAGGCCGGGCTCGTCCTGACCGGCTCCGAAGTGAAGTCACTGCGCGAGGGCCGCGCCTCCCTCGTTGACGGTTACGCCTACATTGACGGTGGCGAAGCGTGGCTGGATGCCGTGCACATTCCCGAATACATTGGCGGCACCTGGAACAACCATGCGCCGCGCCGCAAACGCAAGCTTCTGCTGCACAAGGCGCAGATCCTGAAGATCCACAGCAAGGTCAAGGAGGGCGGCTATACGCTCGTGCCGCTGCGCCTGTACTTCAGCGATGGCCGCGCCAAAGTGGAGCTTGCGGTGGCAAAGGGCAAGCGCGAGTACGACAAGCGCCAGACGCTGCGTGAACGCCAGGACGTCCGCGAAGCCCAGCGCGCGATGTCGAGCCGAAAGCACCTCGGCGATTAGGTCAGGTCGCGACAAACCTCACGTCGACGCTCGCGGATACTTCGATGTCGTTGGGCCTGAGTGACAGTTCAGCCGCGCCGCCGACATCCATAGCCTTCATAGCGAAGGATGTGCGCTCCATTCCGAATTCGGCACCGCCGCGACCACCGTCGCTGAGCATTCCGGGATCTGCGACCGCAACGGCGGTAACACTGCTCAGGCCAATGGCTTTGGCATACACGGTTGCCTTCGAGACAGCGTCCTGCACTGCGCTCGACTGAACCTCGGCGGTGACGTCACGGGTGCGACTGTCGGTCAGCGCCCACTCCAGTTGGCTGATCGTGACCCCGTCGACGTCGGCGACATCCTCGATGAACCGGGCGAGCTCGTCAAACTCGTTGAACTTCGCCGTGAAGCCGATGACAGCGTGGTAAACGAGGGGCAGTTGTTTCCCCTCATTGTTCCAGGGCCTATCGCTCCACACCCGCACGCTGTCGCTTGCCCACCACGTGATCGGCCCGGTCGATTCGTTGTGGAGGGCGACGATCTTCCCGCGCAGCAGATCCCCTGCGGAGGTGGCTCTCGCAAACACGGCGCTTCGCTGACTCCCATCGTGGTTGACGCTGAAGTGGAGCGTGGCGCGTTCGGCAGGAAAGTACGCGGTGTGCTGGCCCTGCACGGTGATGATGGTCTCGGTCATGACGTCAGACTATCTACGCCACGACCGAGACCTCACACGGTTTCAACTCAGGGGAGCCGGATGAGCTTCTTGTTGACGAACTCGGCGGCACCGAACCGACCCATTTCACGGCCAATACCACTGCGTTTCACGCCACCGAACGGCAGTTCTGGGCTGTCCGCCAGCACGACATTGACGTAAACCATTCCCGCTTCGATCTTGTCGGCAACCCGTAGAGCCTGTTCGGGGTCCGTCGTGAACAGGTACGAACCGAGGCCGAACGGGGTCGCGTTCGCCACCGCCACTGCCTCGTCTTCGCTGCCCACTTTGTAGATCGATGCGACGGGACCGAAGAACTCCTCGTGGTATGCGTCGTTGTCGGGCGCAACATCGGTGAGGACTGTCGTGGGGAAGTACGCGCCGTCACGGTTCCCCGAAGAGGTGACGGTGGCACCCTTGGCAGCAGCCCGCTTGACCTGGTCTTCGAGGCCTTCGGCGGCGCCCAGGGAGGACAGGGGACCGTAGTCAGCGCCGTCCTTGGTGGGGTCGGAGGGGGTTGCACCGAGCATCCGGGCAGTGAACTTGTCGCGGAACTCCTCATACAGGTTGTCGATCACGATGAACCGCTTCGCAGCGTTGCAGGACTGGCCACTGTTGTCGAGTCGTGCTCCATAGGCAGACTCGACTGCGTAGTCCATGTCATCCGTGCTCAGCAGGATGAACGGGTCCGATCCGCCGAGTTCCAGGACGACCTTCTTGAGGTGCTTGCCCGCGACCTCCGCGACAGCCGACCCGGCCGCTTCGGAACCGGTGAGCGATACACCCTGCACGCGCGGGTCGGCGATGACGGTGGCGACCTGTCCACTACTCGCGTACACGTTCGTGTAAACGCCATCCGGGGCGCCAGCATCGTGGAACATTTGCTGGATTGCGGCGGAGGACTCTGGGCACTGGGACGCGTGCTTCAGGATGATGGTGTTTCCGATGACCACGTTAGGGCCGGCGAACCGGGCCACCTGGTAGTAGGGGAAGTTCCACGGCATGACGCCGATGAGAACGCCGAGCGGGCCGGTGCGCATGAACGCTGATCCGGTTTCGCTGATGATGTCGATCGGCTCATCTTTGAGGAACTCATGCGCGTTGTCTGCGTAGTACCGGTAGATGTCTGCGGCGAAGTCCACTTCCCCGAGCGCCTGGTCGATCGGTTTGCCCATTTCGCGCACGATTATCTCGGCAAGCTCATCGCGTCGCTCGGTGTGCAGGTCTCCGACCTTGTGAATGAGGGCGGCCCGCTCGTCGATCGAGGCGGTGCGGGACCACGTGCGGTAGGCGTTGTCGGCGGCGTCAATGACCTTGCCCAGATCGGCATCCGAAATCTGCGGATACGTCTTGACGGTCTCGCCCGTGGCGGGGTTGGTTACGGCGTAATGGCTCACGAGCCATCTCCTTTCGGGTGTTCCGGCAGCAGTGCCAGAACACGGTCGCGAATCGTGTTAGTTACACTCAATCACGTCCTGCGCACTCCCGCATTACCGGGCGATTTGTCACGGGAGTTCCCGGGTCCCAGGTGGCGGTTTCCGCGCGGAACGCATAGACTAGAGGGCTGCCATCGGCAGTTTAATAACTTCACAGCGCGCGATAGTGGCCAGCTCTTCACGGAGCAACTCCTTCGGGAGCACAGCATGGGGATGATCGGTTTCGACATTGCCTGCGAGACTGTGAGAAGCGGGTCGAGGATGCAGGGTTATCTCGTAAACGATCCCCGCAAAAAACAAGTGCCAATGCAAAGCGCACTGACTTCGCCCTCGCTGCCTAAGCGAGCGCACTAAAGAAGTCCGTCAGGCCGGGAATGCTCTCTACCCGGATTTCTGGCGTCATC
>JBDTCD010000184.1:0-7215 GCA_039923755.1 Terrimesophilobacter sp.
CAAGGGCACCGAGCATCGGCCCGATCCACGCCCAGGCGAGTGGGTTGGGGGCAGCAGCACCGAACTTGTCCGAACTGAACACGTTCAGGATGATGAGGCCGGTTTGCGCCGCAAGGCCACTGAACGCACCAAACGACATGAGGTAAATCGCGGTCATGATCCACGTGTGCTTGAGCCGGAAAATATCGAGCTGCTGGCTAAAGTTTGCTTTCACGGGCACGCTGCGGATGACCAATATCGCCAAAACGACGGCAAACAGAACCCACGGAATGAGAACGAGTCCGCCATTGTGCAACCAGACGAGCTTGCCTTCCGAGTTGCTTTGAGGCGTCAGTAGGGCAGTACCGAACAAACCGAAACCGACCACCCACGGAAGAAGAAGCTGCATGAGCCCAATTCCAAGGTTGCCAACCCCGGCTTGTATCCCCAGCGCTGTACCGGCGAGTCTTTTCGGGAAGTAGTAACTCGTGGATGCCATCAGGCCAGAGAAGCTGCCGCCCCCTACACCCGCTGCGAATGCCAACGACAAGAGCACCCAGAATGGGGTCGTGGTGTCCCGCGCGGCAAGCGCCCAGCCGATAAGCGGAAGCACGAGGAGTGATCCGCTGAACGCCACGAGAATGCGGCTTCCCATGATGGGAGGGAGGAACATGAACACGAGACGCAGAAGGCCACCGGCGAGACCGGGGATAGCCACAAGCCAGTAGAGCTGCTCCTTCGTGAGCAGATCTACCCCCTCTGCTCTGATCTCGTTGAGCCTCGGTGCAATCGCACTCACGAGGAACCACGTCGCAAAGGCGAGGATCATCGTGAACGTCGTCACCGACAGTGTGCGCCACGCGAGTTTTTTATCCCACGTTGTTTCGTCTTCAGGGTTCCAGTTGGAGAGATCCGGTTTTAGTGCGGATCCTGCTTCCGAGGTCATTAAGGGCCTTTCGTGCTGCACGGAGGAGAACTAAATGGACGGCTGTTTTTGCTTCGGCTGCTCTTTTAGCGTGCTGGGTTCCCAACCGCGTCGGACGGCGCGCGCACCGCGGTGGGCATCGCGCGAACGGTAGACGATGTACGGGCGGAACAGGAATCCGACGGGCACCGACATCACGTGAACGAGGCGGGTGTAGGGCCAGATCAGGAACAACGCGGTTGCGGTGAGCGCATGCAGTTGGAACATCAGCGGAACACCGACCATGAGGCTGGCATCTGGCCGGAACAAAATAAGGCTGCGACTCCACGGGGACACCGTTCCGCGGTAGTCATACCCGGCGCCCAGCACCTGGAATTGGATGACGGCAATCGTGCCAAGAATGATCGTGCTCGCGAGGAGTGCGTACATGACGACATCCATGACGGTGGTGACCCTGAAAACGCGACGAATGGCTCCTCGGCGCGACAACAGGATCACGAGGCCGGCAATGGTGATCAACGCGACAAGCGTGCCAATCCAGGTCGCGCCAAGGTGGTACAGGTGTTCGGAGATTCCGAAGAACTCCAACCACTCGCGGGGGATGAGCAGCCCAACTACGTGCCCTGCGAACACCCCAAGAATGCCGTAGTGAAACATGGGGGAGCCCCACTTCAGCAGCTTCGTCTCATAGGTTTGGCTCGACCGGGATGTCCAGCCGTACTTGTCGTAGCGGAAGCGCAGAATGGGTCCGACAATGAAACTCACCGCTGCAACATAGGGGAACGCTACCCAGAGCAGCACATCCGCGTACGTTATGTCAGTCATGCGCGCACTCCTTCACTTGTGGCACCCGCAGGGGTGTAGGGCGCGAGTGCGCCAAGGAACGTGGTGACCCCCACCATTTCGGTCGGTGGGCCTTCGTTGACGAGCCGCAGATAGCGTTCGCGGGTTTCATCATCGATCTGACCGAACGACCGGCACACCGCCGAGACGACGTGCCAGTAGGGGCTGTTGAAGCTTTCCAGCGCCGTACGTAGTACCTCGATACCTTCCCGGTACGAGGTGAGGAGTTGGCCGGCGATGGGGGAGTCGCTGCGCGCAGAGAACTCCAACACCATGGGAAGGTAGTCGGGAAGTTCGCCATCCAGGGCCTCCCAGCCCGCCGCCCGGTAGGCCTCGATAAATCCCACGAGTGCCATTCCCCGACGGCGAGTATCACCGGTCGAATAATAGGTGAGGTAGGGACAGCACTTGCGTTTCTGATCGAAGATCACCGTGTAATGGCTTTCGATCTCACCCTGGCTCATCGCTGCTGCTGCGTTCAGGAACGTGGAGAACTCCTCCGCTATTTCGATGGGGAGACCCGTCACAGCTTTGGCAACCTCGTCGAAGTGCACGCGGCGATCCGGTTTCGGATAGTCGAGCAAGATCGATGCCGCCATGTGCACGGTGCGGCGTTGCTGATCGGTGAGAACGGAGTTCGCCAGACTCTTCGGCGCCTTCTTTTGCCGACCGCCAGGTACTCTCCGTTTCTCCGCGACGATGGTCATGCAGGGCTCCCGGCTTCAGCTGGGGGCGGGAACATTCCATTGCTGATGCCGCCGCCGGTGTTGCCGTTCCAGTTCAAGAGGTTCAACCGGCCGGCCGTGGATGGTTCGCTCGGGTCGGTGGTGTTTCTCAGCGCCTGGAAGGCCTCCGCTGTGGACTTTGTCGGAATGCCGCGAATGCGATCCTTTGCCAGAACCTCGCCGGTGGAGCGAGCTCCGCCCATGCCCGGACCACCGTCGGTGTCCAGCGAGCACGCGAGCTCGTCCAGGTCTCGGGCAGACTCCACGTGTGCCTTCGGAATCACGTAGCGGTCCTCATACTTGGCGATAGCAAGCAAGCGATACATCGCTTCGATCTCTTCGCCTGTCATCCCTACGGCGTGGGCGACATTCTCGTTTGCCTCATTGCCAAGGTTGATGTCGCGCATGTATGAGCGCATCGCCGCGAGCTTCTTGAGCGAGTGCTCTATCGGCACGACATCCCCGGCGGTGAACAACTCGGCCAGGTACTCCACGGGGATGCGCAACTTGTCGATCGCCGCGAACAGGTTGCGCACGTCTTCGCCGTCAGCACCGCTGTTGGAGACGACATCCACCACGGGCGATAGCGGCGGGATGTACCAGACCATCGGCATCGTGCGGTACTCGGGGTGGAGCGGCAGTGCCACTTTGTATTCGCTGATCAATTTGTAGATGGGGCTGTTCTGAGCGGCAACGATCCAATCGTCCTCGATGCCATCCTTCTTCGCCTGTGCCATCACGGCGGGGTCGAAAGGGTCAAGGAACACGGAGCGCTGAGCATCGAGAAGAGCGTGCTCATCTTCAATGGCCGCAGCTGCGAGCACTGCGTCTGCGTCGTACAGCATGAGGCCGAGGTAACGCAGTCGGCCAACACAGGTTTCGGAGCAAATTGTGGGCTTGCCCTGCTCGATGAGCGGGTAGCACAGCGTGCACTTCTCAGCCTTGTTCGTCTTGTGGTTGAAGTAGACCTTCTTGTAAGGACACGCCGAAACGCACATGCGCCAACCGCGGCAGTCATCCTGGTCGACGAGCACAATCCCGTCTTCTTCGCGCTTGTAGATGGCGCCAGAGGGGCACGCCGCAACGCAGGAGGGGTTAAGGCAGTGCTCGCAAATGCGCGGCAGGTAGAACATGAAAGTGTTCTCGAACTCCATCTTCACGTGCTCGCTCATGTGCTGGAGGTTGGGGTCACCCAGCGCGGTCTCTTGCGAGCCGCCCAGATTATCGTCCCAGTTGCCCGACCACGTGATGTCCATGTTCTTGCCGGTAAGCAACGACTTCGGGCGAGCAACGGGACCTGTCTTCGTTTGCGGCGCCGACAGGAGCATGTCGTAGTCGTAGGTCCACGGCTCGTAGTAATCGTCGATCGTCGGCAGGTCGTTATTCGAGAAGATGCTGGCAAGCTTCTTCAGGCGGCCACCGGACTTCAGCTTCAGACGGCCGCGCTTGTTGCGCACCCAGCCGCCGTTCCACTTCTCCTGGTCTTCGTAGTAGCGCGGATATCCGATGCCGGGCTTCGTCTCCACATTGTTGAACCACACGTATTCCATACCGTCGCGGTTCGTCCACACCTGCTTACACGTGACGGAGCAGGTGTGACATCCGATGCACTTGTCGAGGTTCATGACCATCGACATCTGAGCCATAACGCGCATCAGTACTCCACCTCCTGGCTACGGCGACGTATCACGGTGACCTCGTCGCGCTGGTTCCCGGTCGGTCCGAGATAGTTGAATGCGAACGACAGCTGGGCGTACCCACCGATGAGGTGGCTCGGCTTCAGCAGGATTCGGGTCAGCGAGTTGTTCGTTCCACCGCGCTGCCCGGATGTTTCGGCGATCGGCACGTTGATGGTGCGGTCTTTCGCGTGGTACATGTACACCGTGCCCTCCGGCATGCGGTGCGAAACGACCGCCCTCGCGACCACAACACCGTTGCGGTTGTAGGACTCGATCCACTCGTTGTCGCGGACCCCGATCTTGTCGGCGTCCAGCGGGGACATCCAGATGGTGGGGCCTCCACGAGAGAGTACGAGCATCATGAGGTTGTCCTGATACTCGGAGTGGATGGACCACTTCGAGTGCGGCGTGAGATAGCGCACGGTGACTTCTGCTCTACCTTCGGAACCGGGTGCTCCCGTCGCGGCAGTCGAACCGATGGGTTCGTAACCCTCGAAGAGGCGATGCATGTCGAGCGGCGGACGGTAGATGGGCAACTGTTCGCCGAGCTCCGCCATCCAGTCGTGATCGAGGTAAAAGTGTTGTCGCCCCGTGAGGGTATGCCACGGCTTCAAGAGCTCGACGTTAATGACGAATGCCGTGTACCGCCGTCCGCCGTGTTCGCTGCCCGACCACTCAGGGGAGGTCAGCACCGGCACCGGAGCATCCGAGACATCCTTGAGGGTGAATCGCCTACCCTCGTTGTCGCTCGCAAGGTGCGCGAGCTTCTGACCGGTCTGCTTCTCGAGAACGCGGAAGCCTTGAGTGCCCAGCCGGCCATTCGTGGTGCCGGAGAACGCGAGCACCATCTCTTCTGCGCGCTGATCGGTGTCCAACTTCGGCCGACCCTTGGTGGGGCCGCTTTCTACGACACCGTTACGGCGAGCAAGATCGGCCACCTCAACATCCGGGTTGAACTTGACGCCCTTCGTGATCAGACCGAGCTTCTCGGAGAGCGGGCCAAGTGCTGCCATCCGAGCAGCGAAAGCCGGGTAGTCCCGTTCGACGACGATGAGTTTCGGCATCGTCACCCCCGGGATCAGCTTGGGATTGTCGACGACCACGCCGTGCGGTGTCGACAGCGCGTCGGGAGTGTCGTGCTGCAGCGGTGCCGCAACGAGATCCTGACGCACGCCGAGGTGCTCCACCGAATACTCGGAGATCTTCTTCGCCAGAAGGTGGAAGATGTCGAAGTCGGTTTTCGCCTCCCACGGTGGGGTGATCGCCGGGTTGAACGTGTGAATGAACGGGTGCATGTCTGTCGTCGACAGGTCGTGCTTCTCGTACCAGGTCGCCGGCGGTAGCACGACATCACTAAAGACCGTGGTTGAGGTGTTCCTGAAGTCGCTCGTCACCAAGAGGTCGAGCTTGCCCTCTGGGGCTTTCTCAATCCAGTCGATCGTTTTTGGGCGACGCTCTGGAGGTGATTCATCACCACGGATGGCGGCATCCGTGCCCAGCAGGTGCTTGAGGAAGTACTCGTTGCCCTTGCCAGAGGAACCGATGATGTTAGCGCGCCATACGTTGAGCACGCGCGGGAAGTTCTCGGGGGAATCCGGATCCTCGCACGCATAACGCATGTCGCCGCTCGTCAGCTGGTCGATGACGTATTGGGCAGGCTCAACGCCGGCCTCTTTCGCCTGCTCCACGATGTCGAGCGGATTGCGGTTGAAGGTGGGGAAGCTGGGCATCCAACCGCGCTTAGCGGACTCGACGAGGGTATCCGCCGTGGTGCGGTCAGCAAACAGCCCGGTCCCCAGTTCCGAGGAGAGACTGTCCGCAGGCAATCCGTCGTAGCGCCACTGGTCCGTTGCGAGGTACCAGAATGCAGTGCTGATCATCTGGCGAGGCGGGCGCACCCAGTCGAGACCGAACGCGTACTGCGCCCAACCGGTGAGTGGGCGAACCTTCTCCTGACCGACGTAGTGTGCCCAACCGCCACCGTTCTTTCCCTGGCAACCCGTCATGGTCGTCAAGGCGAGGAAGGCACGGTAGATGAGGTCGGAGTGGAACCAGTGGTTCGTGCCAGCGCCCATGAGGATCATCGAGCGACCGCCGGAGTCCTCAGCATTTTGCGCAAACTCGCGACCGATGCGCTCGGCCGCGTTTGCGGGCACAGAGGTGATCTCTTCCTGCCACGCAGGTGTGCCGGGGGAGGACGCATCGTCGTAACCGGTCGGCCACTGCCCTGGCAGGCCCTCGCGGCCCACACCGTACTGGGCAAGCAGCAGGTCGAACACCGTGGTGACGGTGCGACCGGCAACCTTGCGCACCGGAACTCCGCGGCGGATGGTTCCGGAGCCACCCGCGTGCTCGTGACCTGGCTCCGGTGTCAGGTCGAACCGCGGAAGGTCGATGGCAACGGACTTCTTGTCCCAGTCTTTCGCGTCAGCGATCGACAGCAGTGGGTCGACATCGCCGAGGTCGAGGTTCCACAAACCCGCGTCCTCTTCAGAGAACCGGTGACCGATCGAACCGTTGGGTACAACTGGTTTCGCGTTCTGATCCAGAAGTACGGGCTTGAACGCCGCGTTCGCAAGTTTGGATTCTGCGCCGGGGAGGGCATCCGCCATGAGGAACTTGCCCGCGACCCACGCGTCGCCGCGCTCCACGAGCTCGATGAGGTACGCAGAGTCGCTGTACTTCTTCATGTAGTCGATGAACATCGGCGTCTTGCGCTCGAGCAGGAACTCTTTGAGGATGACGTGACCCATGGCGATCGCGAGGGCACCGTCAGTTCCCGGGTGCGTGGCGAGCCACTCATCGGCAAACTTCGTGTTGTCGGCGTAGTCGGGAGAGACGACGATAACTTTCTGCCCGCGGTAACGCGCTTCCACCATGAAGTGCGCGTCGGGCGTTCGGGTAACGGGAACGTTGGAGCCCCACATCACGAGATACGAGGAGTTCCACCAGTCGGCAGACTCCGGCACGTCGGTCTGGTCCCCGAACACCTGTGGAGAGGCGACAGGAAGGTCGGCGTACCAGTCATAGAACGACAACATGGTTCCGCCCAGCATCGTGACGA
>JBDTCD010000185.1:0-11285 GCA_039923755.1 Terrimesophilobacter sp.
ATCAGGTTTCCGAGAACCTCACCCTGGAGGAGGTCCGACGGAGCTGTACGCCAGTACAGGTTGTCATCTTTCCACGTGGTGAAGTCCGGCGAGGTGTTGGCCGGTGAGATCTCCAGGACGCCCGCACCCGTGATCTGGTCGATCACAAGCTTGGTCACACCGGATGCCGCTGCTCCGACAATCACCGAGACGCCTCCGCTAAGGAGGTTCGGGACGGTCGTTGCATATGCCTTGTTGTCAGGGTCACCAGAGTCGCCATACGTGATGTCGATCTTGATGCCCATCTTTGCCTCGTTGATTTCCTTGACGGCGAGGGCGACGCCACCTTCCTCGGGCGGGCCGAGGAATGCGAGGTTACCGGTCTGCGGAAGCAGAGTGCCGATCTTCAGGGTGAGGTCCTGCGTCGGGCCCTTGTCGCCACCGGTTGTCGCAGGGGTGCAGCCACTGAGAACCAGTGCTCCAACTCCGACGACAGCGATGCTTCCGAGGACCGACTTCAGGCTCTTCGAGCGGGAGGCCGGGGCCTTCGCGAATACGCTCATGTTGCTCCTTGCGTTTCGTGTGTGCTGACACGACAGAATCTCTCTGGCGTTCCTGCAAGGCTATTGACAATCCGGGGCTATCTCCACCGCTGCGGGTTACAGCCCGGTAACACAGCCGAATCGTTACCTTCCGTGACCTGATCCACCCCCCATCAGGGGGTAGATCAAGGAGGTATCTATTCGGGCCTAGCCGGCGGTCACGGTACCGACGAGCGAAAACTTGTTGTCGGCGCCATACGTGAAGAGGCCGAAGGTGGCCGGATGCGGGTCACCGGCTTTGTCGAATCCGAGCGGTCCGGAGATTCCGTCGTAATCGATATCACTCCTGGTCTTAAGTACATCAAGACACTCGCCAAAGCTCGTGCACTTGATTCCCCCCGAGGAAACAGAGGGTAACGCCGCCGCAACCGATCGTCCGCCGTCATCTCGGGCTACTGTCGCGGCGAGTGCCGCGAGAATCGTCGCGTCGTAGGCCTCTGCCGCGTATCGGAAGTCCGTGACGGTGGGATCGGCGCTCTTCACTCTCAACTGGAATGCCGCATCCGGTATTGCCCCCTCAAGAATGCCGTTCACGCCCGTAAGTGTTCCCTGCGGGAGAGCCTGGGAGTAATCGGCCAGATTCTGGCTGGTCAGCCACAGCTTCGCACCGCCAAGATTCGCCTTCTTGAGGGCCAGGATGATCGCTTCGTTCTTCGTCAGCGCACTGAAGGGACTCACGAGCACAACCGTGTCGGGCTGCGCCGCAACAAGTGAGGAGGCGATTGTGCCCGGATCGCTCGTCGTGTCGGAAAAGCTGACGTCGGCGACGAGGGTGCCACCGACCCGCTTCAGCCCTGCCGCGAGCTGGTCCCGCACAGCACGCCCGGTGTCATCCGAATAATAGATGACGGCAACTTTTTTGTCCTTGCCTGCCACCTCCGCGAGAGCGGAACCCTCGAGCGCTTCGGAGGGGATCGTTCTGAAGAGCAACCCATCGTCGGGAAGGTTGGTTAATGTCGGGCTCGTCGCGGAGGGAGAGATCATCACTACCCCTGCGGCCACCACCTTGGGAAGGAGCCGTTCGGCGAGTATGGACGAGGCCGGCCCAATGATCACGTCGACCTTCTTGGAGACCAGGTCCGCGAATGACTCCTCGGCTTTCGTCGTCGAGGCATCCCCGGAGTCGCGGTGATAGACGATGACCGGTTTCCCGTTGACCCCGCCCGCCTCATTGATTTCCCGAACGGCGAGCTCGACTCCGGCATCCTGGGCGCGAGCGAGGAAGCTCGTGCTGCCCGTCGTCGGAAACAACGTGCCGATGGTGAGAACCCCGTCGCCTGTCGGCGGCGTCACCGTCGCACTTGGCGTGACCGAAGGAACCGGCATGGGTTCAGGCGTGCAGGCAACGAGCCCCGCGCAGAGAACCCCGGTGACGATGGCGGCGAGAGCGCGCGCACGCAGGCTTGAGTCAGTGGATCGGTGCGACACGCGTGAAGACTACCCAAGCATCAGCCCGGCAACGGTGAGGCGCGTCGCACGGAGCGGGAGTGAAACACCATATCGGTGCTCAGGATGATGAGCGCCAGCCACACGAGCGAGAAGCCAATCCAGCGCTCGGGCGGCATCGCTTCGTGAAGAAGGAATGTTCCGATGATGAATTGAAGGATCGGGGTCAGGTACTGGACGAAGCCGATGATGACAAGCGGTAGCCGGCGGGCTGCAGCGGCAAAGAGGAGCAGCGGTACCGAGGTGACGATCCCCGCAGCAGCCAGCAGGGCGGTATTGGCGATCCCCGCAGTCCCGAACACGATTCCGGTCGTAGCTCCGACGAAGACCAGTTGTACGACGGCGAGTGGTATCAGCCATGCGGTTTCCACGGCGAGGCCGGTCAATGCATCCACCCGGGGACCCACCCGCTTCTTAGCCAGGCCATACAGGCCGAAAGAGAATGCGAGGGCGAGCGATACCCAGGGAAACGCACCGTAGTTCACGCTGAGGACGATGACCGCGATGGCGCTGACGGCGACCGCCACCCACTGGGTTGGCCTCAGTTTCTCGCGCAGCACAATGACGCCGAGCAGGACGGTGACGATCGGGTTGATGAAATAACCAAGCGCTGCTTCATTCACGCGCCCAGCCACCACGGCATAGACGTACACCTGCCAGTTGATGAAAACCAGCACACCGGCTAGGCCAAGAATCAGCATGGTCCGGCGATCGCGAAGCAGCCTAAGAAGTGTTCCCCACCGCCGAAGTACCAGAATCACGATCACACAGAACACGACGGAGAACAACACTCGCCACGCGACGATCTCGAACGCGCCCGCAGGCGCGAGCACGAGGAAGTAGATGGGGATGAAGCCCCAGAGCCCGTATGCGGCGAACGCGAAGAGGATGCCGCCGCGCTGTTCAGGGGCAGAGTGTGCGATCGGCGGTGGTTGCGGCATCGGTTTCACTCTATGCGCACGACGAAGGCCCATCGAGCATGTCGACGGGCCTTCGGCGAAACGAGTAGTTAGCGGACGACGACGGCGAGCACGTCGCGAGCGGAGAGGACCAGAAGGTCGTCTCCACCGAACTTGACCTCTGTTCCGCCGTACTTCGAGTAGATGACCTTGTCACCCACCGCGATGTCGAGCGGAACGCGGTTGCCGTTGTCATCGATGCGACCGGGGCCGACGGCAATGACTTCGCCTTCCTGCGGCTTTTCTTTCGCGGTGTCAGGAATGACGAGACCGGATGATGTGACCTGCTCTGCGTCGACCTGCTTGATGACGATGCGATCCTCGAGCGGCTTGATGGACACCGACACAGTTGACCTCTTCTTTCTTACACGGAAAAATTCGTGGGGTTAGCACTCTCACTGCGAGTGTGCCAGATCAACTGTACTCGTCAGGCTGGCACTCATGCAACGTGAGTGCCAACCTCCTCTCTCTCACCCCGCCCAAATGAAGGCAATTCACGGCGTGCGGGCAGGAGATTGCGGAGGATAGGCATCCCGCGCCCAGTATTGCCTTCATTTGGGATAAGAATGGGGCGATGGACACCGCCGAGCTTGTCACGCTCCTGTCGCCAGAAGGGCTCAGGCTGCTCGATGCGCTTCCCCGCTACGACTCGAGCGCGGATGTCGTGCGCACGGTGAGCGACCTGCGCGCAGCCGGGCATTCGCCCGAGCTGGTTGCCGCTGTGCTCACCCAATCCCGTCTTCGCCGCCGCGCATCAGCCAAATTCGGCGAGTTCGCCGATCGAATGTTGTTCACCGAGGCGGGGCTTGAACAGGCGACGAGGCTGCCGGTTGCCGCGCTGCACGCGCAACGGTTCCGCGGCGCCGGCCTGAGCCGGATCGTCGATCTCGGATGCGGTATCGGGGGCGACGCCCTCGCCATGGCGGCGCTGGACCTCGAGGTCACCGCGGTCGAACGCGACGAGCTCACAGCGGCGATCGCCGCATACAATCTCGCGCCCTGGTCGAACGCTGATGTCATCAATGCCGCCGCGGAGACGATTCAGGTCCGTGAGTTCGACGCCGCATGGCTCGACCCCGCGCGCAGAACGTCCGACAGCGGCCAGACACTCCACCGCTCGCGGAACCCGGCTGACTGGTCACCGTCCCTGACCGTCGCCTTCGACATTGCGGCGCAGTTACCCACGGGAATCAAGCTCGGACCCGGCATCGATCGCGAACTTATCCCGGACGATGCAGAGGCGCAGTGGATCTCGGTCGATGGAGCGGTGGTCGAACTGGTCTTGTGGTTCGGTGCCCTCGCCCGTCCGGGAATTCGGCGCGCGGCGATGGTCATCAGTGGGACGAGGAGCGACGAACTCGTTGCGACAGCGGACAGCGCGGATGCCGAGCGTGGGCCGCTGGGCGAATTCATCTACGAACCCGATGGCGCCGTCATTCGCGCCCGCCTTATCGGGGATCTCGCACGCAGCCTGGGAGCGACCATGTTGAGCAACGGTATTGCCTGGTTAAGCACAAACACCGCTTTCGCCACACCGTTCGCCGACCGGTTCCGAGTCACTGACTCTCTGCCCTTCGATGTGAAGAAACTGAAGAAGCTTGTGGCCGCGCGGGGAATCGGGACTCTTGAGATCAAAAAGCGCGGTGTGGACGTCGATCCAGCAGCGCTCCGAAAAACACTGGCGCCGAAAGGTCCCAACTCGGCCACGCTCATCCTGACCAGGGTGGCGGGAAAGCGAACTGCGCTGCTCGCGGAACGTGACTGACGTTTCTGCAGCGAGCGAGACAGGAACAGTTCACCCGGCGTAGGCTGTCGGGCGGAGGTTGGCTCTCATGATGGTGCGCGCTGCGGTGGACTGGACACGTCGTCACGTCATCTCACTGAGCGTCGGGGCGGGCGCCGTCGCCCTCCATGCGGGTGCCTATGCGTTCTTTGCTGGCCGTAACCCGTACACGCAGACCATTTTCCCGCAGTGCCCGATACTCCATTACTTCGGGATCCAGTGCCCTGGCTGCGGCGGCACACGGGCGATGTACTCCCTGCTTCACGGTGACATCATCACGTCGATCACCATGAACCCTCTCGTGGTCGCCGGCTATCTGGCCGTGGCGATCTCGCTCGTCGGAGTGGTGATCGGACGACGAGGCGGGGACCGGCTTTCGCGCGGGCTTTACTGGTTTGCGGCGGCAATCGCGATTGGTGCGACGTTATGGAGCGCCGTAATCCGGAACCTTATTCGCTGACGGATGCCATCGGGCGGTGCTGTCGTCATGGCTCTCTGAACGTCAGTCGGCGCACCCGACCGCGTGGCCGGGTGCGCCGTAAGAACAACCTGCTCGACTCTCCTTTTCACGGCGTGAGAGTCGAACGCACGAACGTGCGGTGCGCGGTTACGGGTAGGTGATGGAGCCAGGCGAAATCGTGGACCACGGAAGGAACGCGAGCATTGCCGGTGCGGCAAGCAGCAGGATCCACACCAGGATGGAGAGCACGGCACCGATGTAACCGGTGATCAGACCAGTCATCGCCATTCCCTTGGCATTCTCCTTCTTCTTGCCAAGGTGACCGAGAACGATACCGGCGATGGCGAAAAGCATGCCGGCACCGAAGCAGCATGACAGTACGAGGCCGACGATGCCGCCGATCATGGACAACAGGCTGAGAATGGTCGAAGGCTTTGCGGGGCCCGCGCTGTATGGCGCTGCCGGAGGCGTCGGTGGGACCGGCGTCTGGTCTGGCACTATGGGGTCGGTCATGATTCTCCAGGTGTCTCGAATTGTTGCGCTATTCGCCATTCGGCGCATAGTTCCGAACGTGCCCATAGTGGCATTGCGTACCTGTCCTGTCAACGCAGGACGCGCATTCCACGCCCCTGTTTGACGCCCCCGCGCGGTGGTGTCAGGCCTGGACTTCGGTGACCGGAAGAGTCGAGTCCGCGCCGAAGGACAAACTGGACGGTGCGCGCCCCGCCATGATCAACTGCGCACCAAGCGCAGCGATCATCGCACCATTGTCCGTGCACAGTGCCAGAGGCGGAATTCGCAGCGTGACACCGGCCTGAGCGCACCGCTCCGACGCCACGCTCCGAAGCCTCGCGTTGGCAATCACGCCCCCGCCGAGAAGCAGCCTCGGTACGCCGAGATCAGCGCACGCGGCGAGCGCTTTCGTCACCAGAACGTCGACCACCGCCTCGCGAAAACTGGCCGCGACATCCGGCACAGACACGGGCTCACCGGCGTCACGCAGTCGCTCGACGTGGCGCGCGACGGACGTCTTGAGCCCGGAGAAAGAGAAGTCGTAGCGATGATTCTGCAGGTCCTTGGGCAGGCTGAGCCCGCGCGGGAACCGGATGGCATTCGGGTCGCCGTCGCGTGCCGCCCGGTCGATCTCGGGCCCGCCGGGATACGGAAGTCCGAGCAGTCGTGCGACCTTGTCGAATGCCTCCCCTGCAGCGTCGTCGATCGTCTCGCCGAGGAGCTCGACATCCGACACCAGGTCGCGAACGAGCAGAAGGGAGGTGTGCCCGCCGGAGACGAGGAGGGCGACGGTCGGGTACTCGAGCTCGTCACCCGTGAGGAGATCCACGCCAACGTGACCGACGAGGTGGTTGACCGCATACAGCGGTTTGTCGAGGGATATCGCGAGTGCTTTTGCGGCGGCAATCCCGACCATGAGCGCGCCAGACAACCCTGGACCACTCGTGACCGCAATCGCATCGAGCTCCTCCAGCGTCACATCGGCCTCGATGAGAGCTGCGGAGAGAGTAGGCCCGAACGCTTCGAGGTGAGCCCGCGCCGCGATCTCCGGGACAACGCCGCCGTAGCGCGCGTGCTCTTCCATCGAGGAGGCGATCACGTTGGCGAGAAGGGTGGTCCCTCGCACGATCCCGACTCCGGTTTCATCGCAGCTGGTTTCGATCCCGAGAACGAGTGGTGCGATCATGAGCCGCCCTCGTCCCTCGCAGCAAGGGCAGGTTCCCGCGGAGTCGGAATGAGGCGCATCACGTGCGCGTCGACGCCATCCGGTTGGTAATACTTGCGGCGGATGGCGATGGCCTCGAACCCGAGCGAGCGGTAAAGCTCTTCGGCACCCGGGTTGTCGGCGCGCACCTCCAGCATGATCTCGCCTGCCCCGCGAGTCAGCGCCTCATTAATGAGCGTGCGCATCATCGTTCTGCCGAGTCCGGATCGGCGCGCGTACTGCGCGACAGCGATGGTCTGGATTTCGGCCACCCCAGCCCCCTGCGGTGAAAGCAGACCTGCGTATGCGTCGAGACGTTCGGGCGTTTCGGGCTTGAACGCCACCAGGTAGCTGGTGTTCTGACTCGTGAGCTCCGCGAGCATTGTGTCCGCCGACCACGCGTCAGTGCCGAAGATGGAGGATTCCAGCAGCATGATCCCGTCGAGATCAACTGCACTCGCGCGACGCAACTGCCAGGTCATCCGGTCACCCGTTTCGGTGCGGACGCGAGTGTGACATCCGGCGACCTCAGGTAGAGAGGTTCCGCGGCGGCAAACGCGCCGTCGCGGGTGGCGAGAGTTTCGGCGAGCGCTCCGACGGATGCTGCCGACACCCAATCGGAGTCCACGCGGGTGTAACTGGCAAGGTCAGTTACAGCACCCTCGAGCGCGTCTGGCCGGTCAAGCCCTGGCCCCGCGGCCCGTTCAGGCAATGAAAACTGGCCCGCGCCCCGGTAAGCACTCCAATAGCGTTCGTGCCGCCGCGCATCGGTCGTGACGAACAATGGCCCGGTTCCGCCTTGTCGGTAGTAGTCAAACGCGATGGCGTCGTGGCTCACTACCCGAAGAAGGTCCACTCGAGCACCGAGGGAGAACGCCATGGCAGCAGCGATTCCCACCCGAAGGCCGGTGAAAGGACCAGGACCCATCCCGATGGCGACGGCCGACAGGTCGGAGGCTGCGATGTGCGCCTGGGCAAGGCACTCCTGAATAAGGGTTCCGACCACTTCGGCGTGGCGTCGCGAATCGGCGACAGAGCGCTCAACACTGAGGCCTGACGCGCCGTCGACTACGGCGACGCTCGTCCCCGCCGAGGTGTCGATTGCGAGAAGCATGATTACAGCCTAAAGTCCGCGAACCGCGGACCATGTCCGGTGATCGTCACCTCGCGGGGTTCGGCCCCATCGGTGCCCTCGCCTCCCAGGGGACGCGCAATGACGATGTCCAGCCACGATTCAGCGACACCATCCAGCATTCCCGCCGCCCATTCGACGGCGACGATCGATCCGTCGTAGTCGAGATCCAGGTCATCGAGTTCCGCAGGGCTCGAAAGCCGGTAGGCGTCAACATGCACGAGCGGCGCTTCGGCCCCTCTCGGATGGGTTCGCGCGAGGACGAACGTCGGGCTCGCGACGGTACCGCGAACTCCGAGAGCGGCTCCGAGGCCGCGCACGAACGTGGTCTTCCCCGCACCAAGCTCGCCGTTCAGCGCAAGGAGGTCACCGGCGCGCAGGTGCGCCGCAATCTCAGCGCCGAGCGCCTCCATCTCCTCCGGCGTTGAGACGGTGAGTTTCACGCACCACCGCCGACGTAGCGGCGCTCGATCCGCGAACCAAGTCTGGACACGATCTCGTAGTTGATCGTTCCGGCAGCGGCAGCCCAGTCGTCGGCGGATGGCGCGCCCCGGGTGGGGTCGCCGAAGATGATCGCGCGATCGCCCACAGAAACCTTCGCGTCTCCCAGATCGACGACGAACTGGTCCATTGCGATCACCCCTGCCACCTTGAACAGTCGCTCATTGATCGACACGGGTCCGAGATTGGAGGCCTGTCGGGGGATCCCGTCAGCGTATCCGAGCGGAATGAGAGCGAGGGATGTTTCGTGCTGCGTTCGATACCGATGCCCATACGAGACGCCGGATCCGGCCGGAACCCTCTTGACCGACACAACATTTGCACTCAGTTCCATCGCGGGAGTGAGGCCGAGCTGCTGAGCGGTTTCGCCCTCACACGGTAACAGTCCGTAGCAACCGATGCCCACCCGAACGAGGTTGTATCGGGAGTAGACGGGTGCTAGTGCCCCTTTCGTGGCGCAGATGTGCACAAGTTCTGGGGTGATGCCGACGGATGCGGCCGCCTCAAGTGCCCGGTCGAACGCGGCAAATTGGGCCGCATCCTCGTCGGCTCCGGCATTGGCGAGGTGGCTGAAGATTCCGCGGACGTGGAGCCTGCCGGTGCGCTGAAGTGCGTTAGCGCGTTCGACCAAAGCGACCCAGGAAGCCTCCGTCGCACCGTTGCGGCCAAGCCCGGTATCGACTTTAAGGTGCACTGCGCCAACGCCCGCAGCCGCCGCACGCTCGAGCTCACCAATTGAGCTCACGCCGACGTCGACACTATCCTCCGCTGACGTCGCGAATGTCTCCGCAGGGTTGTGCAGCCAGGTCAGTATTGGTGCGGAGATCCCCGCTTCTCGCAGTTCTCGCGCCTCGGTGGAGTCGATCACGCCGAGCCAATCGGCCCCGCCCTCAAGCGCAGCGCGCGCCGCCGCAACGGCACCGTGTCCGTAGGCGTTCGCCTTGACGACGGCGAGGAAGTGTGGCGTACCTGAACGGCGACGGATCGACTCGACATTGCGCGAGATCGCACCGAGATCGATCGTCGCTTCCCGGAGGGCAGGGGATTTCACGTCACCTCCGCAATGACGTAGGCGATCGCAATTCCCGCATCATGGCTCATCGACAGATGGATGGCGGTGATCCCTCGTCCAGCGGCAATCGCCGCGATCCCACCGGCCAGGGCGAAGGACGGATTCCGTTCACCGTCCGAGACGATCGGCATGTCGTGCCAGTGAACACCCGTGGAATCACCCAGCGCCTTGATGAGTGCTTCCTTCGCGGCGAACCGGGCAGCAAGCGACGAGAGCGCCAATCGGCGTTGGTTGTGCACCTGTTCGCTCTCAGCGAACAGTCGGGTCAGGAGTCGCGGTGTGCGTGTTGCAGCACGTTCGAATCGGGCGATGTCGACGATGTCGACGCCGATACCAGCGATCATCTGATATCGCCCCCCTGAACGTGCAGGATCCTCATGTCCCGACCGCGCTATTCAACCGTCACGGATTTGGCCAGGTTGCGAGGCTGGTCAACATCCAGGCCTTTCGCGGCCGCGAGCTCCATCGCGAAGATTTGGAGGGGGGCGAAAGCCAGGATCGGCTCCACCATGGTGGAGGCGAGGGGAATCGTGAACACCTTGTCAGCGTAGGGAAGAACTGCAGCATCGCCAGCCTCGGCGATCACGAGCACGCGCGCACCTCGCGCCCGGATCTCCTGGATGTTGGACACAACCTTCGGATGCAGGGAATTCTTGCCGCGTGGGCTTGGAACAATGACGAACACGGGCTGGCCAGGTTCGATCAGGGCGATCGGGCCGTGCTTGAGCTCGCCTGCTGCGAAGCCCTCAGCGTGGATGTATGCCAGTTCCTTGAGCTTCAGTGCACCCTCCAAAGCCACCGGGTAGCCGACGTGGCGACCGAGGAAGAGAACCGCGCGCGTGTCCGACATCCAGTGCGCGAGTTCACGGATCTCGTCATGCTGTTCCAGGACTGTCGCGAGCTTCGCCGGTGCCTCATGAAGTTCCTGGACGAGAACCGCAGCCTCTTTGGGGTCGAGCGTGCCTCGGACTCGCGCGAGGTGCAGCCCGAACAGGTAGAGCGCGATGACCTGGGCAACAAGCGCCTTCGTGGACGCTACGGCAACCTCGGGTCCAGCGTGCGTGTACACGACCGCGTCCGACTCTCTTGCGATCGTGGCACCCTGCGTATTACAGATCGAGATCGTCGGTGCGCCAGCCTCGATCGCGTACTTGACCGCCATCAGTGTGTCCATGGTCTCCCCGGACTGGCTGATCGAAACCACGAGCGTTTTCTTGTCAATGACCGGATCCCGGTAGCGGAACTCATGGGAGAGCTCCACTTCTACCGGAATTCTCGCCCACTTCTCGATCGCATACTTACCGACCATGCCCGCATAGGAGGCCGTACCGCAGCCGAGGATCACGATGCGTTCGATCTGGCGAAAAGTGTCGTCGAGGTGCTCGAGTTCGGGGATCCGCACGACTCCGTCAAGCGTGCGGCCCAAGAGAGTATTCGCGATCGCGTCGGGCTGCTCGCTGATCTCCTTTGCCATGAAGCTCGACCAGCCGCCCTTCTCCGCGGCCGAGGCATCCCAGGTGACCGCGAACTCTTCCGTCTCGACCGGGTGGCCATCGAAGTCGACGACGCTCACGCGTTCCGCCGTGATCGTCACGACCTGATCCTGGCCGAGGGCAACAGCACGGCGGGTGTGC
>JBDTCD010000186.1:0-8399 GCA_039923755.1 Terrimesophilobacter sp.
TCCCGATGCAGGCGCCCGCACAGGGGTGCCATCGGCGGCAGCGATGTCGATTCCCCTGTGCCCGCTCGAATACAGCGTCACCGGTGCCGTGAAGGGCCGCACAACGGGATGTGGCCGATCTACCGGCCACGCCCAGTCCGGACTGCCTCCCGCCCCCACCCCCGCGTTATGAGCGCTCGCCGCGGCCGATGGAGCCGTCGTAAGCACCAGGAGAATAAGGAGCCCGAGTGCAATAACTCGCCTGGCGTGCCGTGCATGCGAGAGGAACTCCATTCCCCCACTCTTTCCGAATGCCATACACGCGCGTCGGGGTCTGCCCGCATCCGTGGATTGGCAACCGACTTCGGGCCGGGGGAGGAGGGGTGAGGGTGCTACCATTGATGTTCGCACCCCACTATCGGGGTGACTACGCGTGCCCGCGGTGTTTTCAAACACGGTTTGCGAACGCACACCACATCCACTCAGTCCGGTGAAAGCCAGGCGGATGTGTGTCGGGCACCAGGTTCTGCGCCGACCGGTGCGGGAAAAAACTGAGTCGCACACCATTCGTTGCGGATGCCGTGTGCAGGAAAAGGAGACGGCCATGGCCGTTGTCACCATTCGCCAGCTGCTGGACAGCGGAGTTCACTTCGGGCACCAGACCCGCCGTTGGAACCCGAAGATGAAGCGCTTCATTTTGACCGAGCGCAGCGGCAGCCACATCATCGATCTGCAGCAGTCGCTGACGTATATCGACAAGACCTACGACTACGTTCGTGAGACCGTCGCGCACGGCGGGACCATTCTGTTCGTCGGTACCAAGAAGCAGGCGCAGGGTTCGATTGCGGAGCAGGCGCAGCGCGTCGGCCAGCCGTACGTCAACCAGCGCTGGCTCGGCGGATTGCTCACCAATTTCCAGACCGTGAGCAAGCGACTCGCCCGCATGAAGGAGCTCGAGGAGCTGGACTTCGACGACACCACGAAGGGCTTTACGAAGAAGGAGCTCCTCATCAAGAAGCGCGAGCTCACCAAGCTGCACAAAAGCCTCGGCGGAATCCGCAATCTCACCAAGACGCCGTCCGCGCTGTGGGTTGTCGACACCAAGAAGGAACACCTCGCGATCGATGAGGCACGCAAGCTCGGCATTCCGGTCATCGGAATCCTCGACACCAACTGCGATCCGGATGAAGTCCAGTACCCGATTCCGGGCAACGACGACGCGATTCGCTCTGTTGCGCTCCTGACCCGCATCGTGGCGGATGCCGCGGCCGAAGGTCTCATCCAGCGCCACCAGAAGTCAGAGGGTGACGGCGAAGCCGCAGAGCCCATGGCCGAGTGGGAGGCGGAGTTGCTCCAGTCGGGCACGCCGTCACCCGAGGAAGCCGCAGTGGTCGAGGAAATCGTTGCCGAGGAGGCCGCAGACACCGTGGCGACCATTGCACCGGCCGAGTCCACAGAGAAGTCTGAGGCTGCGCCGGTTGAGGTGGCAGAGGCTGCACCCGCAGAGGTCGCAGAGGTCGCAGAGGTAGCTGAGACGCCTGCCTCAGAGATGGCTCCCAAGGCCGAGCCGAAAGCTGAAAAGGCCGAGAAGGCCGAGCCGAAGGCTGAGAAGGCCGAGAAGCTCGAGCCGAAAGCTGAGAAGGCCGGAAAGGCCGAGCCCAGGGTAGAAAAGTCGGCGGCAAAGCCTGCCGCGAAGAAGTCGGTCGCCAAGGCTGAGGCCGCGGCCGAGTCCAAATAACGTCGAACCAGAAAGAACTACAGAAACATGGCAAACTTCACTGCCGCAGATGTCAAGGCGCTCCGTGACCGCCTCGGCACCGGAATGATGGACAGCAAGAACGCACTCGTAGAGGCTGATGGCGACATGGAGAAAGCCGTTGAAATCCTCCGCCTCAAGGGTGCCAAGAACAACGCGAAGCGGGCAGACCGCTCCACGAGCGAGGGTCTGGTCGCGGCTGTCGAGAACGGTGGAACAGCGACAATGATCGAGCTCGCCTGCGAGACCGACTTCGTCGCGAAGAGTGAGAAATTTATCAACCTCGCAGAAGCCGTGCTGACGGCATCCGCCGCCGCTCGCGCTGGATCCGTTGAGGAAGCGCTTGCCGCCCAGGCTGGAACCCACTCGGTCGCTGAGCTCATCGAGGGTGACTCGGCAGTGCTCGGGGAGAAGGTCGAACTGCGCCGCGTAGTCTCCGTCGACGCAGACGCGTTCTCCATCTATCTGCACAAGACCAGCAAGGACCTCCCGCCGCAGGTTGGCGTCGTCGTGGGATACAGCGGTACGGATGCTGAGATCGCGCGCAGCGTTGCTCAGCACATTGCGTTCGCTGACCCGCAGTACCTTACGCGGGAGGAAGTGCCAGCTGAGACGGTCGAGAAGGAGCGCGAGATCGTCACCGAGATCTCCCGTAACGAGGGCAAGCCGGAGGCAGCGCTTCCGAAGATCGTGGAGGGGCGCATCGGTGCATTCTTCAAGCAGGTTGCACTCCTCGACCAGGACTATGCCAAAGACAACAAGCTCACGATCGGGCAGGTGCTGAAGGATGCCGGCATCACCGTGACGGGGTTTGCCCGATTCAAAGTCGGGGCGTAAAGCATTAAGGGGCGCGGATTCCGCGCCCCTTTTCTGTAGGTGAGCGAATAACCTGTAACGAGTGTTCGACTGAAGGAGAGATCATGGCTGAGACACGCAGGCGACGAGTTCTCCTCAAGCTTTCCGGGGAATCATTCGGCGGTGGTGCTCTGGGAGTCAATCCGGATGTGGTGAGCAGTCTTGCGAAGGAGATCGCCGCTGCGGCAGCCTCGGTTGAGATCGCCATTGTGGTGGGCGGAGGAAACTTCTTCCGTGGAGCCGAACTCTCCCAGCGCGGAATGGACCGTGGTCGCGCGGACTACATGGGCATGCTCGGCACCGTCATGAACGCCCTCGCACTTCAGGACTTTTTGGAACAGGCGGGCGCCGCGACGCGAGTCCAGTCGGCCATCGCGATGACCCAGGTGGCAGAGCCTTACATCCCCCGGCGGGCGGAGCGTCACCTTGAAAAGGGACGTGTCGTGATCTTTGGGGCGGGTGCCGGTCTTCCATACTTTTCGACCGACACCGTGGCCGCGCAGCGGGCGCTGGAAATCGGCGCCGACGTTGTCCTCGTCGCCAAGAACGGGGTCGACGGTGTCTACGATGGGGATCCACGAAAAAATTCGAAGGCATCCAAGCTCGAGCGGGTGACCTACCAGGAGGCTCTCGTCCAGGGGCTCAAGGTCGTCGATTCGACGGCGTTCAGCCTGTGTATGGACAACGGGATGCCGATGGTCGTCTTCGGCATGGAGCCGCGCGGCAACATCACCAAGGCGATCCGCGGAGAGCACATCGGAACACTCGTCAGTAATTGACGGGGATGTCGCCTCTCGTTCTCGGGCTGATTGCGATCGCGGCGGTCGCTCACTCCACATGGAACGTCGCGATCAAGCGCGCCGGAACTTCTGGGCCAGACTTCCTTTGGCTGACCTTCATTGTTGGCACGATCGTGTTCCTCCCGTTCGGCGTCTGGTCCCTTGTGGTCGAACGCGTGGACCTCGTTCACTGGCTGTGGCTTGCCGTTGTCAGCGGAGCGCTTCAGGTTGCCTACTTCTTCCTGCTTCAGGCGGGCTACCGTGCTGGCGATGTCTCCGTCGTCTACCCGCTCGCGAGGGGGACCGGGCCGCTCATCACGGTGGTGTTCGCGATCATCCTGTTCGGTGAACGCCCTGGGCCGGTTGCGCTGGTGGGGGCGGCGCTCGTGATTGCGGGCGTGGTCATTACCGGTTTCGCCGGGCGTAAAACCTCGGGTGGGACACGGGCGGGAGTGCAATACGGCCTGGCCATCGGAGTGCTTATCGCCATCTATACGCTGTGGGACAGCGCCGCAGTCACCTTTGGTGGCATGCCGGCGGTGGGACTTTACTGGGGGAGCGTGCTCTTCCAGTTCGCACTCATCGCCCCGTTCGCTGTTCGGGAGCGGGGTGGCCTGGTGTCCACCGTTCGGCAGTACTGGGTCGCCGTGGTCCTTGTCGGAGTTCTGGCGCCCCTCGCCTACATTCTCGTGCTGCTGGCCATCCAACTCGCACCGGTGTCGCTCGTTGCGCCGGCACGGGAAGTGAGCGTCGTCCTCGTCAGCTTGGCCGGATGGCTACTCTTCCGTGAGCCCCACCCAGCCCAAAGATTGGCGGGGGCCGGTGTCGTGCTCATCGGCATAGCCATGCTTGCCGTCGGTTAGCCGGTAAACTTGGCCTGACGCTAAGGAGAGCACGTGATCAGCGACGTATTGGCCGAAGCCAAGGAAAAGATGCACAAGGCCGTTGACGTGGCCAAAGAGGATTTCAGCAGCGTACGCACGGGTCGCGCGAATCCAGCGCTATTCCAGAAAGTGCTCGTCGACTACTACGGCACTCCGACGCCTCTCGCGCAGCTTGCGGGGCTTCAGAACGCGGATGCGCGCACCCTCATCATCACGCCGTACGACAAGGGTGCCCTTAAGGAGATCGAGAAGGCGATCGTTTCTGCGCCCAATCTTGGTGCCAACGTCGGAAACGACGGTGTGATCATCCGCGCCACACTGCCCGAACTCACCGAGGAACGCCGCAGAGAGTTCGTGAAGATCGTCCGCGGGAAGGGCGAGGATGCCAAGGTGTCGATTCGCAATGTCCGCCGTAAGGCCAAGGACGACCTCGATGCCCTGAAAACGGAAGTGGGCGATGACGAGGTTGCCCGCGCCGAAAAGGAACTTGAGGCGGTCACGAAAGCCCAGGTCGATGCGATCGACGATGCGCTTCGCAAAAAGGAAGCCGAACTTCTCGAGGTCTGAATGCCGGATGATGCTGGAGAGGTTGCGCCGACCCCGGCGAAGCGGCGATTCTCTTTTCGCCGCGCCGATCTTGAAGCGCGGGCAGATGCGACCCGCGAGGAGATTCGCGCTCAAGTGACCGCGACGCGGGCAGAGCTTCGCGCACAAATGGAGTCGACGCGCGCCCAGATCGACCACGCCAACGAAAAAATCGAAGCACGCACCGGGCGAAACCTTCCGCTTGCGATCCTCATCGGCTTGGCCCTCGGCTTCGCGATGTTGTTCAGTCTTATCGTCGTGAAGGAACTCTTCATGATCGTGGCGGCGTTCCTCATCGGATTCACCGCTTTTGAACTTGCGAGCGCACTCCGCTCTTCCGGGAGAAGGGTTCCGCGCTGGCCGACGGTCATCGCCGCGCTCGCGACCGTTCCCGCGGCGTTCTACCTTGGCGATGGCGGCAAGTGGCTCGTCTCCCTTGCCGGCATCGGTTTCGTCGTTCTCTGGCGCGTTACCGAATTGACCGACCCTAAGCTGCGGGGGCCAGCACGCGAGATATGGCGGGATCTTGCCGCCGGCACGTTCATCCAGATCTACATTCCGTTCCTTGCCAGTTTCGCCGTGCTGTTGGATTCGAAACCTGGCGGCGAATGGTGGACGCTGGCGTTCCTCATCCTCGTGATCTCCATCGATACCGGCGCCTATGCGACGGGGCTCACGCTCGGCAAGCATCCCATGGCGCCTCGCATCAGCCCGAAGAAGACCTGGGAAGGATTTGCGGGCTCCGTTGCCACGGCGTTCATCGCTGGCATCCTGCTGTCCATTTTCATGATTCACCAGCCATGGTGGTTTGGTTTCGTCTTCGGCGCGGTGATCGTCGCCACTGCGACAATCGGCGACCTCACCGAATCTCTCATTAAGCGCGACCTCGGCATCAAAGACATCAGCACCTGGCTTCCAGGCCATGGTGGTTTCCTCGACCGAATGGATTCGATCGTCCTCAGCGCCGCCGCCGCATACGTTCTCTTCCTCCTCTTTGCGTGACTTCACCGCACGGTGATGCAGAATAGTCAGGTGAGTTCAACCTTCCCCCGCACACGCAACTCCCGGCGCGGCTACGACATCGACCAGGTCGAAGACTTTCTCGAGGATGCGCGTACCGCCTATAGTTCCGAACCAGGCACGTCCGTCGTTCTTGACGCAGATGCCATCCGGCGCACATCGTTCTCCCTCAAGAAGGGCGGATACTCGCCCACCCATGTGGACGCAGCACTCGAGCGGCTGGAAGATGCGTTCGCCGGTCGTGAGCGTGACCGTTCACGTGCGATGGCGGGTGATGATGCCTGGTTCAATGCCGCGCGAAAGAATGCCAGGGAAATCATCGACCGGCTGGCGCGACCGCACGGGCAACGGTTCACGAAAGTCAACTTCCTGAGTGGCGGCTACGACCGCAAGCAGGTCGATGCGTTCGGAGACAGGCTTTCCGACTACTTTCTCAAGGCAGCTCCCCTGAGCGTCGAGGATGTGCGGACGATTGCCTTTCGCCCGAAGAACGGTGGCTACAGTGAGGCTCAGGTGGACTACTTCCTTGACAGTGTCACCGCGGTGATGCTCGCCGTGCGATGACCGAGCGGAGAGTTTTCAGCAAATCTGGGCTAAAATCCATTCACAGTGGGTAGGCATACGGATATAGTCCTGAGCCTGTCGCGGACTACGAGGGCCGCGGCGGCTCGTTCTGAGCGCGCCCGCCAGCACCGATACCTGCTCCCGGCATACTCTTTCGTGGTTTCCGCCGCCATTATTCTGGTATCGGTTATCGCCCCCGATTACTCTGCATATGCAAACGTCGGTGTGCCGTCGGACGCTGCGGCAACCTCCCCCACGCAACAGTTTGAGCACTCCGGCGATTACTCAGCGTTGCTCGTGCGGGATGGCTACCGCGTGACCATGCCGCCCAAGCCGCCCAAGGCGCCCACCGCTCCAGCAGCAGGTAAGCCTGATCCTGGAACGGCACAGGCCATCGCCTACAATCTCGTGGCCGCACGCGGCTGGGATGTGAGCCAATACAGCTGCCTGGTTGCGCTGTGGAATCGCGAATCCCACTGGAACATGTACGCTATGAATCCGGTGAGCGGTGCATACGGTATTCCGCAGGCTCTCCCCGGCAGCAAGATGGCCTCCGCTGGCGCGGACTGGGCCACCAACCCCGCAACCCAGATCACCTGGGGGCTTGGCTACATCGCGGCGCGCTATGGCACACCCTGTGGTGCGTGGGAACACTCGGAGCAGCATCACTGGTATTAGTTCGGCATAGGCTGGGACCATGCCACGGACCAATCGACCGCGTCGCGGACGTGCAGCCCCGGATGATGCTCAGGAGCTGGATCTCCAGCGCGCCCTGTACGGCACACTCCGCACCGAGTCGAAGCGCGATGGCGAGTGGAATGTTCAGCCGGTATCTCCCGCCTCCGCGCTCAAGTCATACGTGTGCCCAGGATGTGGGCTCGAGGTTTCGCCCGGGCAGGCGCACTTAGTCGCCTGGCGCGCGGACGGACTGATGGGAGATGCCGCGGACGTCGCGGCGCGCCGGCATTGGCACAGTCGCTGCTGGAGGGTGAGCTAGAGCGTGGAGATTCGGTCAGGGATAGAGCTACCAGCGCGCAGGGAGAACATCGAATTACACACCTCCGATCGGCTCACTCTGGTCGGCGAGCTGGCGGAACCACTCGATGCGGATGTCGTCGCCACTCTCGTGTGTCTTCATCCGTTGCCGACCGGCGGTGGATTCATGGACTCGCACATCATCCGAAAGGCCGCTGCACGGCTCCCCGCGCTTGCAGACATCGCCGTACTCAGGTTCAATTTCCGTGGCGTGACGTCCCCGAGGGGGCACTCAGAGGGTGCTTTCGGGGACGGGATCGACGAGCGCAAGGATCTCGACGCGGCGATGGAGTTCGTCAGCGAGCGGGCGTTGCCAGCGCCGTGGATCCTTGGTTGGTCATTTGGCACAGAAATTGCCCTTGCTTATGGCCTTGAACATCCGATTGCAGGTGCAATCCTGCTGTCGCCACCGCTCAATCGTGTGTCGAGAGAGCAACTCGCGGCGTGGTCCGGAAGCGGGAAGCGGTTGGTTGCCGTCATTCCCGAATTTGATGATTACCTTCGGCCGGTCGAGGCGAGGGAGAGGTTTGCCGTCGTCCCGGAGGCTGAACTCGTGATGGTTTCCGGTGGCAAACACCTTTGGGTCGGTGAAGATCAGACGCGCAGAGTACTCACGGAAATCGTTCGGGTCGTCAACCCTGATGCGCTACCTCTCCCCACCGAATGGCAGAGTTAACCGGCTTCGGTTCAGAGTTCGTTTTGCCGGGGAACGACGACCTGATTGATGATCAGCAAAATCGATGCGGCGACGGGGATCGCGATGAGAGCACCGAGGATGCCAAGTAATGTTCCCCCGGAGAGCGCCGCGATAACCACTATGACTCCCGGTACTTTGACCGCGCGATTCATAATGTTCGGATTGAGCACGTATGCCTCAAGCTGCATGTACACGGCGTAGTAGATCGCGACAGCGATCGCCGTGGGTACGCCGTCAAAGAGCAG
>JBDTCD010000187.1:0-20118 GCA_039923755.1 Terrimesophilobacter sp.
TTCCCACCTACCCTGATGTAGTGGATGGCGGGATATTGCCGCGTGGGAGCGCAGCGGCAACGATGCTCAACTATGCCGTCAATCACTCTCGGATCAGCCACCATTACCTTCGCGATAATCATGCCCAGCGCGAGCCGTAGGATCGTCCGTGTTGGACCGTGTCAGGAACGTCAATTGGAGCGAGATATGGGCAAGTTGGTCTACGGAGGTCAGGGTACCGAGATCGAATTCGCCGATCGTGCGCTACTCCATCTCGAAGTCGTCATCGCCAACAAGCTGCGCCGAAACGAGAGCTTCATGTTTACGTGGAAAACGACATCTCTGTCGGGGATGGTCGGTCGACAATCTGGCTGGATCGATCCATTCCGCTGTATTTCAAGTTTTATGGGAGCAAAGTGCCCGTGGTGAACGCCATGTGGTTGGAGAAGCTCACCGTATCCGCCAACAGTGGCACGGGGCTTCTCCTCATGTCGGATCCTGGCGGCTCTTGTGCATCCTTGGCCAGCGGGATAGAGCTGGGTGAGATCCGGAAGGTTCTCCAGATTTGCCGCGAGTCCCTTATAACCCGCGGAAGGGAATGTCGGTACCGGGAAGTTAAGATCCTGGGCGTCGTCGAACCCATTTATGTCGTGCACCTCACGTTGGGTTGCGGGCCCGATCAGGATTGTGTGATTAGCAATCGAGCCGTTGACCTCGAGCGCGGGATTATCGACAGCGACACTCGCTCCGGCACCGATCACGTACTGGGCGTACTCGAGGAGGGCGACAGCGACGGAATTGTCCGTAACCAGTTCCCCGCCCCCGTAGTTGATTCGCTTCATCCTCCTACCGAATTCGTCAAACTTTTTTCGCGGTGCCCATAGCAATATTGCGGCGGCTGTGGGAGTAGATGACGGTGCTAGATTGACTTCACACCTCAAGCGCGTTTGGAGCTGCGTCATGGGCATAATGTTCTACGGTGATGCGCGGCAACCGGTTCCCGTCGAGGATCGCACGCTCGCTCACGTGAAAGCAGTCATTATTGCTCGGCTTCGCCGCGGCGAATCGTGCACATTCTCCTGGAAGACGGAGACCGGCCATCGCGAAACTGTGTGGATATCGCAGTACATCTCCTTGCACTTCGTCTTCGACGAGCCAGACCGGCCAACCTTGAACCGGCAGTGGATCGAAGAACTGTCTCGAGCAGCTGCGTCACCGGCCGGTTTGTGGGCCGTCCCCGAACCAGCCGACAGCGAACTCACGGACGCCTCCTAGGATTCGGCGAATCCATTCGCGTCGACAAACGATGCGATGGTTGGTTCTTGTCCAATACCAGAAATGTCGGGTCGCCCGCAACCCCTTTTCGGGGGCGCAGCCTTTAGGCACAATGTATATATATGCAAGGGATCACACGGATCCCCTCTGTGCGTTAGGAGTGAAGTCATGAGTTCGTTATGGGTCATCCTCGCCGTCATCGCGGTTATCTTGCTGCTGTTGGGCGGCTTTGTATCGGCGGTCAAGTTCCTTCTGTGGATCGGAATCATTCTTCTCGTCATCGCAGTGATTGGATGGCTCTTCCGTTACATCACCGGACGCCGGGCCGTCTAGCCTGACGCGTCGCTAAGACCGTTTAACGCGACGATGTCGCCGCCCGTCGAAAATTGGGCGGCGACAACGTTGCGAGGGGAAAACCTCCTGAGTTTGTGGTGCTTATTCGAATTGGAGTAGCGAACTTAGGGAAGCAAAACCGATGATGCCCGGCGAGGTCTCCTCCGAGGTAGGTGCTTTCGACCGCGTCGCCAATACGCTCACCACGATCGTCACCTTCCTCGTGGTAGCGCTCGCGGCCAACGAGGAAGGCCTCGAAAAGGAAGCCGCAGAACTCCGTAACGCGGTCGACCTCGAAGCTCGCGTGAGCACGAGCAAAATCAGCGCCCGCGGATAAGGCGTCCCCTTATGCGCTCACGTACCGTGCAAGGTATATGCCCGTCAGCGTTGACCGGTCCGCGATGATGGAGGCGGGCGTCCCTTGGAAGACGATGCGTCCGCCGTCATGGCCGGCCCCCGGGCCGATGTCGATGATCCAGTCCGCGTGCGCCATGACCGCCTGGTGGTGTTCGATCACGATGACCGACTTACCGGAGTCGACAAGCCGGTCAAGCAGGCCGAGCAGGTTCTCGACATCCGCAAGGTGCAGCCCGCTCGTCGGCTCATCGAGCACGTAGACGTCGCCCTTGTCCGCCATCCGAGTCGCGAGCTTCAGGCGCTGGCGCTCGCCGCCGGAGAGCGTCGTGAGCGGCTGGCCGAGCTGAACGTAGCCGAGCCCGACATCCGCGAGCCGATCGAGGATGGCGTGGGCGGCGGGAATGCGCGCCTCCTCGCCGCTCTCACTCACGCCAGCAAAGAAGTCTCGCGCCTCCGACACGGACATTGTCAGGACCTCGGAAATATTGTGGCCGCCGAAGGTGAACTCGAGCACCGCGGGTTGGAATCTCTTGCCCTCACACACCTCGCACACGGTCTCGACCCCGGCCATCACGCCGAGATCGGTGTAGATCACGCCGGCGCCGTTGCAGTTAGGGCATGCGCCCTCAGAATTCGCGCTGAACAGCGCCGGCTTCACTCCGTTCTCCTTCGCAAACGCTTTGCGAATGGGCTCCAGAAGGCCCGTATATGTTGCCGGATTACTGCGCCTCGAGCCCTTGATCGCACCCTGGTCGACCGAGACCACGCCATCCCGCCCCGTCACCGACCCGGTGAGGAGCGAGCTCTTGCCCGAACCTGCCACCCCGGTGACGACGGTGAGGATGCCGCGGGGAATGTCGACATCCACGTCCTTCAGGTTGTGAGCGTTCGCCCCGCGCACCTCGATCGAACCCGACGATGTGCGCACCGACGGCTTCACCCTCGCACGATCATCGAGGTGCTTTCCGGTGATGGTCTTGCTCGCCCGGAGCCCGTCGACGGTGCCCTCGAACATCACCTCTCCGCCGTTGCTGCCCGCGCCAGGCCCGAGGTCGATGACATGATCAGCGATCGCGATCATCTCCGGTTTGTGCTCCACGACGAGCACGGTGTTTCCCTTGTCCCGCAACTGCAGCAGCAATTCATTCATGCGCTGAATGTCGTGTGGGTGCAGTCCAACGGTCGGCTCATCGAAGACGTACGTCACGTCCGTCAGCGACGAGCCCAGGTGCCTCACCATTTTGGTGCGCTGCGACTCGCCACCAGAGAGCGTGCCTGACGGCCGGTCGAGCGACAGGTAGCCGAGTCCGATACCGACAAATGAATCCAGTGTGTGACGCAACGTTCCCAGAAGCGGCGCGACCGAGTCATCCTCGATACCGCTCACCCACTCCGCGAGATCACTGATCTGCATCGCGCACGCTTCGGCGATGTTGATCCCGTTGATCGTCGACGACCGTGCGCCTTCGTTGAGCCGAGTTCCTTTGCACTCCGGGCACGTCGTGAACGTGATGGCTTTCTCGACGAAGGCGCGAATGTGCGGCTGCATCGCCTCCTTATCCTTGGAGAGCATCGAACGCTGGATCTTCGGGATGAGCCCCTCATAGGTGAGATTGATGCCTTCGACCTTGATTTTCGTCGGCTCCCGGTGAAGAAGGTCGTTCAGTTCCTTCTTCGTGAACTTTGAAATCGGCTTGTCCGGATCGAAGTAGCCGCTGCTCTTGTAAATGCGCCCGTACCAACCATCCATGCTGTAACCCGGGATCGTGATCGCGCCCTCCGCGAGCGACTTGCTATCGTCGTACAAGGCGGTCAGGTCGAAATCGGTGACGTTTCCCGTTCCCTCGCATCGCGGGCACATGCCTCCGGTGATGCTGAACTCCCGCCGCTCCTTCACCTTCTCGCCACCGCGCTCGAATGTCACCGCTCCGGCCCCGCTTATGGAGGCGACGTTGAACGAAAATGCCTGGGGCGAGCCGATGTGCGGCTTTCCCAGCCGACTGAACAGGATGCGCAGGAGCGCGTTAGCGTCGGTGGCCGTGCCCACAGTGGAGCGCGGGTTCGCGCCCATACGCTCCTGGTCAACGATGATCGCGGTGGTCAATCCGTCGAGAACATCGACATCCGGCCGAGCGAGCGTGGGCATGAAACCCTGCACGAATGTCGAATAGGTCTCGTTGATCATCCGCTGCGATTCGGCGGCAATCGTGTTGAAGACGAGGGAACTCTTGCCCGAACCGGAGACTCCCGTGAAAGCGGTGAGACGGCGCTTCGGGATGTTGACACTCACGTTCTTGAGGTTGTTCGCCCTGGCACCCTGAACGCGGATCAGGTCGTGGCCGTCGGCAACGTGGACTGGTGATTCTTCCATGGGCGTCATTCGCGTGTGGTCTCCTGGAAAATCGTCGTGGCCATTCAGGATACCGGCGCCAGTTAGGCTGAACCCAGAGAAGAGGTGTCCCATGCACTCGGTATCTGGATTGACGGTCGTCATCACGGGTGGGGCGATGGGCATGGGCAAGCTCTATGCACAGCGAGCGGTGGCCGAGAATGCGGCATCCGTCGTTCTCCTCGACGTTAACCCGGATGCGCTGGCGGCCACCGCGAAGGAACTCGCGGGAGACCATTCGGGCACGGCCGTGCACTCCTACGTCGTTGATCTCTCCTCGCGGGAGGACATCGCGTCCGTCGCGACGCTAATCCGGTCGGAAGTTGGCGACCCCGACGTGCTCATCAACAATGCCGGCATCATCCGGTCGAGCATGTTCTGGGATCACGATCCCGCCATGGATATCGAGTTGACGATGAAAGTCAACACGCTTGCAGCCATGTATCTCTCGCACGCGTTCCTCCCCGCCATGATCGCGAAGTCGACCGAGAGCCGCATCCTCAACATCGCCTCGGCAGCAGGCACGGTGTCTAACCCGCGGATGAGCGTCTACGCCGCGTCCAAGTGGGCGATGATCGGCTGGAGCGATTCACTTCGGCTCGAACTCGTCAAGGCGGGCCACCCCCAAGTGAAAGTGACGACGTTCGCACCGAGTTACATCAGCACCGGGATGTTCGCGGGTGCGCGCGGGCCGCTGATGACGCCCATCATGACGCCAGAAAAGGCATCGACTGCCGCCTGGAATGCCATGCTCAAAGGCAAGCCGCTCCTCATGAAACCTTGGACTGTCGGACTCGGTCGCACCCTCAAAGGGCTCCTGCCCACCCGCGCGTGGGATGTTGTCGCAGGTCGTATCTTCAAGGTCTACAGCTCGATGGACAAGTTCACCGGCCGAGATCAACCTCCACGCGATCGGTGATGCGCCGCACGGCATTCGTCGGAATCGGCAACCACGATGGTCGGTTGTGCGCTTCGTACACAACCTCATAGAGAGCTTTATCGAGCTCGAATGCGTCGAGAAGCACGCGGTCCTTCCGCACGTCGTGCCCCGAACCCGCAATGTAGCCATCAAGGAACGCCGTCCGGCAGTCGTGTGCCCACTCCAACACGTCGGGTGACGGCGTTTGCGAACCCGCCGCGTAGTCGAAACTTCGAAGCATGCCAGCGACGTCGCGCAGCGGAAGGTCCGGGAGCGTGCGTTCGGCGAGCGGCCGCATTGGTTCGCCTTCAAAATCAATGATGGCCCATGTGCCGTTGGGGATTGCGAGAACTTGGCCGAGGTGCAGGTCGCCATGAATGCTCTGCAGACGAGGCCACGGAACCGATGCTGCCCGGGTGTAGAGCAGATTAATAGAGGGGCGCAACGGCGCCAGTTCGGGCACCTCGTCGAGTGCGGCATCGAGGCGAGCACGCCAGGCAGCGACGGTCGAGTCGATATCGTGGCGAGACGCGTCGTGCGTGGGCATCGTGGATGCCAGCGTGGCATGGATGTCGGCGGTGGCGATGCCGATATCGTGCGCGCTCGCAGCGAAGTCGGCCAGCGTCGAGCCCGCAGCAAGCGCGAGTCCCCACGCATCGCGGGCCCCCGCGAGGAAGCGTTGGGCGAAGGCCAGATGCCCGTGCGCCTGCCCGCCCGGTTGGGACTCATCCGGCCACGTGGCGACGACGCTTCCGTAGATCTGCGGGACCGAGGTGGAACCGGCGGTGAACAGGGCGGACTGCAGTACGACATCTGGATTATCACCGTGGTGGAGCATCCGGAAGATCTTGCAGATGACGCTCGGGCCGTCGCCGGTGTCAGAAGAGTAGACGATGGAGGTGTTCGATTGCTCGCCTCGCAGGACCCGAGAGTGCGTTGCTGACGTCGGCCACTCGGACACCGCGATTCCGCGGGCGCTGGCGAGGGAATCGCCGGCGGACTCGTCACGGGCGATAAGGCGCCGCAGCTGTTCAGTAAATGCGGGATCGTGGGGCCCGTCATAGAGGTGCCATTCGCCCCCATCGCCTTCGGTGATGGTAGCGATGAAGCCCGGTTCGGTGGCATCCTTAGGGATCCTGCGCAGCACAAGGGGAACCTGGTAGATCACCTCCCGTGCCTCACTGCGCTCGCCGACGAGGATGATCGCCACCTCGATGAGCGAGTCTCGGTGCAGCGAGTCTCGGTGCAGCGATTCTCGGTGAAGCGATTCTCGGTGCAGGGAGTCCCGGTGAAGCATGATTGACGCGATGTGGCGGAGTTTCGGGCTCGCGACTTTTCCGACAAACCACCGTTGGCGACCAACCCATGCGGCGAAGGCATCCGTGATGATCTGCGCCTCTACCATGCCCCGAGGGTAGTCCGGCTTTCTGGTGAAGCGCACAATGAACGTATGAGAGAGAAGCGATCACTGCCTTTTCCGCTGGGAGTCAGCCTTCGGGAGGGCGGAGCGAACGTCGCAGTCTATTCAGAGACCGCCGATTCGGTGGAAGTCTGCATATTCACGGGGGATACCCAGACATGCGTTCCACTCGAACACCGTACGGGCCACGTGTTCCATGGAATCGTGCCGGGGATGCAGGTGGGAACTCGTTACGGGCTACGCGTGGACGGCCCGTGGGATCCGGCGAATGGGCTGAGGCATAACCGGAACAAGCTTCTGCTCGACCCGCACGCCACCGCGATAGAAGGAGAATACGACTGGAACCCCAGCGTTTTCGGTCACGATCTCGATCAGCCCACCATCATGAACGATTCGGATGACCAGTCATCGGTGCCGAAGTGCGTCGTCACGGATCCCGGTTTCGATTGGGAGGGCGACGAACCGCCGTTGACTCCGCTCGCTGAGACGGTGATTTACGAACTCCACGTTAAAGGTTTCACCCAGCGCCATCCGGATCTTCCGCCGGAGATCCGGGGAACCTATGCTGGGCTGGCGAATCCCGTTGCCATCAAACACCTCACCGACCTCGGGGTTACTGCCGTGGAACTCATGCCGGTACATCAGTTCGTGCAGGACAATCACTTGCTCGAAAAGGGCCTTCGCAATTATTGGGGCTACAACTCCATAGGATTCTTCGCGCCGCACGGCGAGTATTCGTCGGCGGGTGACGGTGGTGGACAGGTAGCGGAATTCAAGGGCATGGTCAAGGCGTTGCATAACGCGGGACTCGAGGTGATCCTCGATGTTGTGTACAACCACACAGCAGAAGGTAACCACCTCGGGCCGACGCTGTCCTTCAAGGGAATCGACAATGCCGCCTATTACCGGCTGGTCGATGATGATCGCGCCTCCTACTTCGACACCACCGGAACAGGAAACAGTCTGAACGTGCGGCACCCTGCTGCACTCGGTCTCATCATGGACTCTTTGCGGTACTGGGTGACCGAGATGCATGTCGATGGCTTTCGATTCGATCTTGCGACTGCTCTCACGCGCCAGTCGGGGTCGGCCGAACTGCACAGCGCATTCCTGACCCTGATCGAACAGGATCCGTTGCTCAACGCGGTGAAGATGATCGCTGAACCGTGGGACGCCGCCGGGTATCAACTCGGTGGTTTTCCCGCCACATGGTCCGAATGGAATGGCGCTTTCCGAGATGATGTGCGTGATTTCTGGAACGGCGCGGACAATGTACTGGGCACTGTGTCCCAGCGCATCCTTGGGAGCCCGGATGTCTATGAGGTCTCGAGACGTTCTCCGCTCTGCAGCGTGAACTTCGTTACCGCCCATGATGGGTACACCCTCGTGGACCTGACCTCATACAACGACAAACACAACCTTGCGAATGGGGAAGACAACAACGATGGCGAAGGGGACAACCGCTCCTTCAACTTCGGCGTCGAGGGCCCGACCGACGACCCAGAGGTCACCGAGCGGCGGTGTCGACAGCGACGGAATTTCATGGCGACGCTCTTGTTCTCCGCGGGGGTGCCCATGATCCTCGGTGGCGATGAGATCGGCCGAACCCAGGACGGAAACAACAACGCGTACTGCCAGGACAACGAACTATCGTGGCTCGACTGGGACAATGTGGATGAAGCAATGCGCCGATTCACCACGCAGCTATTGGCCCTGCGCCGGGATAATCCAGCGCTGAGGCCCGAGTGGTTCCGCCAGGATCCCTCCGTTGGTGGTCCAGATACAGTACAGATGATCCGGTCCGACGGCGCAACTTTCACCGAAGGCGATTGGGTCAATCCCGACGCGCGGACGATCACCTTTGTACTCGCGCACGAAGGTGCAGACACGTTCGCACTGCTCCTTAATTCCGCTGACAACGGAGTCGAGTTCACTATTCCGAAGGCGCCAGATGAGCCATGGATGCGAGTTATCTCGAGCGACGGCGAGCAAAGCACGAGCGGGGCGATCGAGACCCTGATCCTGGCCGGAAACTCGTTCACACTCCTGAGGTCGGCGGCGCGAGTGTCATGATTTCGCCGCAGCTTCCGGCATCGACGTATCGGCTGCAGTTGACGGCGCAGTTCACCTTCGACGATGCCGCACAGCTGTGCCCGTACCTGCACAGGCTTGGAGTCGGGTGGGTCTACCTGTCCCCGATACTCCAGGCCCAGCCGGGGTCGAAACACGGTTATGACGTCATCGATCACTCCAGGATCGACGCCGAACGCGGCGGCGCGGATGGGTTCGCCCGGTTCTCGGCGGCAGCGCACCGTGAAGGTCTTGGGGTGTTGGTGGATCTCGTTCCCAATCACATGGGAGTGGCCACTCCGGCCCTGAACTCCTGGTGGTGGGAAGTACTGCGCCTTGGTCGGGCGTCGCGCTATGCCGTGGCGTTCGACGTGGACTGGGCTGCGGGGAATGGGCGTATCCGGCTTCCCGTACTGGGCGACGGCCCCCACGAGCTCGACGCGTTACGAATCGACGGGGATGAGTTGGGGTACTACGAATCTCGCTACCCGATCGCGCCCGGCACACGGCGACACAATGATTCTCCTCGCGACGTGCACGAGCGACAGAATTACGAACTTGTGAACTGGCGTCGCGCGGACAGCGAACTGAACTACCGGCGCTTTTTCGCCATCAACTCTCTTGCGGGGATCAGGGTCGAGGAGCAGTGGGTTTTCGATGAGTCTCACGCGCAGGTCGTGAGCTGGTTTCGCGAGGGCATGGCGGACGGCGTGAGAGTCGACCATCCTGACGGACTCGCCGATCCGCGGGGCTACCTGGAAAAACTTGCCGAGGCGACGGGCGGCGCACCGGTGTGGGTGGAGAAGATCCTCGAGGGGGACGAGGCGCTGCCCCGTGAATGGCTCACCTGCGGCACGACAGGATACGACGCACTGGGTGATATCGATCGGGTGCTCGTCGATGCCCGCGGCCGTGACGGACTGGAAAGAGCGCAGCGCAGTATCGGCACGACAACACGGCCCGAGTTGTGGGCTGATCTGATTTTTGACTCGAAGAGCGATACGGCGAACGGGATTCTGCGATCAGAGGTACATCGCCTCGCGAGACTCATGCCGGAGATCCCCGATGCCGCCTCCGCTCTGGTCGCTCTCATCGCCGCGTTCCCGGTGTACCGTTCGTATCTTCCTTTGGGGCGCGAATACCTCGAGGAGGCGCGCTTCACAGCGCGGTTTCGCGTTCCGCAGCGGGCAACGACCATCGACGCTGTGACGGTGATTCTCTCCGATCCGATCCATCCGGCAGCCATTCGGTTCCAGCAGACCTCCGGAATGATCATGGCCAAAGGAGTGGAGGACTCAGCGTTCTACCGTTACAACACTCTGACATCACTCAATGAAGTGGGAGCCGATCCGAGCGAGTTCGCCATCGATGTTGGCACGTTTCACGAACGACAAGCACGCCGGCAACGCGATTGGCCGCACTCGATGACGACGATGACGACCCACGACACGAAGCGCGGTGAGGATGTGCGCGCCCGGATATCCGCGCTCGCCGAGCAACCCTCGCTGTGGGCACAGGCGCTGAACGTATTGCACAATTCCACCGAACTGCACGATCCAGACTTCGAGAACCTGCTGTGGCAAGCAGTAATCGGATCCTGGCCGGCAACGCGGGAGCGGTTACATGGCTACGCTGAGAAGGCTGCCCGAGAGGCGGGCACCTCGACCAACTGGATTGCACCCGACGCGGATGTTGAGCGACGGATTCATGAGTGTATCGACGCAGCATTCGACAATCCGGCAGTCACCGCGGTTATCGAGAGCGTTGTCAGCGCCGTCGCGAGTTCTGGCTACATCAACGGGCTCAGTGCCAAACTGCTCCAGCTCGCGGCTCCGGGGATCCCCGATGTTTATCAGGGCAGTGAAATTTGGGAGATGTCGCTCGTCGACCCCGACAATCGCCGCCCGGTCGATTTTAGTAAACGCGTTGTGCTCCTGGACCAAATCGACGCGGGGTGGGTGCCTTCCCTTGACGCGATAGGAGCCGCCAAACTTCGTGTCACGAGCAGGGCTCTTCGCTTGCGACGGGACCATTCCGACCTGTTCACGACCTACCGACCCATTTCTGCTTCTGGGTCCGCACGCGAACATGTCGTCGCGTTTGACCGCGGCGGCGCTATTGCCATCGTCACCCGCCTGCCGCACGGGCTGGCGTTGGGCGGAGGGTGGAATGACACCACGATCGACCTTCCCGAAGCCTGTGTCGACGTGATCACGGGGACGCGGTTCTCGGGTCGCAACATCCCCGTGGCCGATCTGTTCGGTACGTACCCCGTCGCGCTCGTTACAGGCGACTCGACGTGACTCCCCGGCAGGGGGATTTTCCCGTATGGGCGCCCTCCGCGTCCAGCGTGAAGGTCGTGGTCGGTGGGGTGCAGCACACGCTCGTCAAGGATGACCGCCCGGGATGGTGGCGCGCAGGTTCACCCATTACCGCCAGCCTCAGTGACGTGGATTACGGCTTCATCGTTGATGGGAACGGGCCCTATCCTGACCCACGTTCCCCGAGGCAGCCCGCCGGTGTCCATGAACTGTCACGTACGTACAACCCGAATGGCTTCGACTGGTTGGACGAAAACTGGACGGGTCGCCCGATAGCGGGATCCGTCATCTACGAACTCCACATCGGCACCTTCACCGAGGAAGGAACCCTCGATTCGGCAGCAGGGAAGCTTGGATATCTGCGCGAACTCGGCATCGACTTCGTCGAGCTTCTTCCGGTAAATGCCTTCAACGGCGTACACAACTGGGGTTATGACGGCGTGCTGTGGTACGCGGTCCACGAACCATACGGCGGCCCCGAGGCATACCAGCGATTCGTCTCGGCATGCCATTGCGCGGGGATCGGGGTTATTCAGGACGTCGTCTACAACCACCTCGGTCCGAGCGGGAACTGTCTTCCCGAATTTGGTCCCTACCTGCGGTCGGACAATGCAAACGCCTGGGGGAGTTCGATCAATCTTGACGGCCCGGGCTCCGACGGGGTCCGTGAATACATCCTCGATAACGCGATGATGTGGTTGCGCGATTACCATGTCGACGGCCTCAGGCTCGACGCCGTTGACGCACTCGTCGACTCGCGGGCAATAACTCTTCTCGAGGAACTGGCGGCGACTGTGGCTGAACTTTCTCGTCGACTCGGTAGGCCGCTCGGCCTGATAGCCGAATCCGACCTGAACGATCCGCGACCGATCACGTCTAGGGAGGCCGGCGGTTACGGATTTGACGCACAGTGGAGTGACGACTTCCATCACGCGCTTCATGTTGCTCTGACCGGTGAAACGAGCGGCTACTACGCCGACTTCACCGATGGACAGGCCCTCGCCAAGACCATAAGCTCTGGGTTCTTCCATGATGGAACCTATTCCTCATTCCGTGACCGACATCACGGACGGCCCCTGAATACGTTGACGATTCCCGCGTCACGGTTGGTGGTGTTCAGCCAGAACCACGACCAAGTCGGTAACCGTGCGGTCGGTGACCGGCTCGCGGCGACCCTGGATGATGGTCAACTCGCGATCGCTGCAGTGCTCACCCTCCTCGGGCCCAACACGCCGATGCTGTTCATGGGTGAGGAATGGGCGGCCTCTACTCCTTGGCAATTCTTCACCTCCCATCCGGAACGGAAGTTGGGGGATGCCACTGGCCCGGGTCGAATCGCGGAGTTCGCGCGAATGGGTTGGGACGAAACAGTGGTTCCTAATCCGCAGGACCCCGCCACCTTCGCACGGTCCATCCTGCGCTGGGATGAGCGACTCTACGGCAGGCATTCGCACATACTCGACTTCTACCGAAGGGTCATCGCATTGCGTCGTGAGCGCCCCGACCTTACGGACGCCCGGTTCGCGACGATCCGTGTCGCACTCGTGGGAGATGATGGCGCACTGATTGTTCGACGGGAACGAGGAGCTGTTCTCGTCAACCCGAGTGAGCATTCTCAGGACTTTCCCCCATTCTTATGGCCAGTGAACGCCGCGCCAGATATTCTCCTCACCTTCGGCGAGTACTCGATCCATGAGGGAAGGATGCGGCTTGAGCCTCGGTCGCTCGCGGTGATCGACCAATCAAGGGGAGACTGTCTGTATGACTGAATCCGACGCCGCTGGAGAATTCATCGTGGGCGAGCCAGAAGTCGTCGAGGTGGAACAGGTAGAGCCCGAACCTGAGGAACCCAGTTACGACGACATCCGCTACCCAGCTCGGCCGCGAAGACTGCGGCCGCGAGAGCAAATGCGCTACAGCGGTACCCGGCATTCCTTCACCGACCCGCGTTCGGCGGTGGCGTCCAACCCGTCCTATATTTCGTGGTTGAAACGTCAGTCCATGCTGCGCGATGCTGATTCGCTCGCCCGCTCACTTTCCGGCCAACCGAGCATGTGGCGTAACCCTTATGCGAAGCCGGATGCGCGGCGCGCCATCCGGACCGCTTCGGTCTGGTTCACCGCGTACCCGATCTCACTCATCACCCGGCCGGGCCAGTCCTATCTGAGCGCACTCGGAAGCCAGGAACTGTGGGACGCTTTCGAGGCGATCGGCATCAGTGCGGTGCACACCGGCCCGGTGAAGCTGGCGGGTGGGATCACCGGATGGGGACAGACAGCCAGCGTCGACGGCCACTTCGATCGGATCAGCACCCAAATCGATCCGGCATTCGGTTCGGAAGAGGAGTTCCGTGGACTGTGCGATGTCGCCGACCGCCACCGCGGCATCGTCATCGACGACATCGTTCCAGGCCACACCGGCAAGGGCGCCGACTTCCGTCTCGCGGAGATGGCGTACAAGGATTTCCCCGGTATCTATCACATGGTCGAAATCCCCGAAGAGGACTGGGCCCTGCTGCCGGACGTGCTCGAAGGGCGAGATGCGGTAAACCTCGACGCGGAGACGGAAGGCAAGTTAGCGCACCGCGGGTACATCATCGGACAGTTGCAGCGGGTCATCTTTTACTCGCCGGGGGTTAAGGAGACGAACTGGAGTGCGACCGGACCGGTTCTGGGTGTTGATGGCCGCACGCGCCGGTGGGTGTACCTGCACTATTTCAAACAGGGGCAACCGTCGATCAACTGGCTCGATCCGACTTTCGCGGGGATGCGCCTCGTCATCGGCGACGCACTTCACTCCCTCGGGGATCTCGGCTCTAGCGCTCTGCGCCTGGACGCGAACGGGTTTCTCGGTGTGGAGAAGAGTGCGGAGGGCCAGCCCGGCTGGTCGGAAGGTCACCCGCTCTCCGAGGCGGCAAATCACCTGATCGCGAGCATGGTCCGCAAGGTCGGAGGTTTCTCGTTCCAGGAGCTGAATCTGGGCATCGAAGACATCAAGGACACGGGACGGGTAGGTGCAGACCTCTCCTACGACTTCATCAACCGGCCCGCGTACCATCACGCGCTGGCCATGGCAGATACCGAATTCCTGCGGCTCACCCTGCGAACATCGCTCGAGATCGGCGTGCAGCCTGCCAGTCTCGTCCACGCGCTGCAGAACCACGACGAGCTCACGTACGAACTCGTGCACTGGGCGAACCGTCACCACCTCGACCAGTTCTCGTTCCGTGGGCAGGAAATCTCGGGGGTGGAACTCGCCGAAGCGATCCGCGCGGACCTCATCAATACACTCACCGGCAACCGGGCAAGTTACAACCGGGTATTCACAACCAATGGGATCGCGTGCACGACCGCATCCGTTATTGCGGCCGCCCAAGGCTTCACGCAGCTCGACGCGATCGGTGAAGCGGATGTCGACGACATTCGTCGGGCACACCTGGTTCTCGCCTGTTTCAACGCGTGGCAGCCCGGCGTGTTCGCACTCTCCGCCTGGGATTTGCTCGGGATGCTGCCGGTGCCAGATGAGGCTGTGGCCGAACTCATCGCCCACGGCGACACCCGCTGGATCCATCGGGGCGCCCACGACCTCATCGATGCTGACCCGTCGGCGACTGCGTCAAGTGCCGGAATGCCGCGTGGGCGATCGCTCTACGGTTCCATTACCGCACAATTGGCCGATGAGCACTCCTTCACCTCGCAGTTGAAGGAGATTCTCCGAATCCGTGCCACCTACGGTATCGACGTCGCGAGCCAGGTCGACATCCCCGACGTCGCTCACCCCGGCACTCTGGTGATGGTGCACCGGCTTGACGAGGGGGACGCGTCTCGGGTGGAAGCGCGACTGCAGGTGACCGTATTGAGCTTCAGCGGCGAGTCGGTAGAGGGGACGGTGCGATCGGATCACCTCATCCCTCGGAGGTCGGTGACCGACGTGCAGAGTGGGGAGAAGATCGGGTACGTGGACGATTTGAACAGCTTCTCGCTTCAACTGCCGCCGTACGCGCGACGGTTCCTCCTCATCGGTGGCGCAGATGATGTTGCTCCTCTCTATACGCGACCGATTGATATCGTGCCGCCGCAGGGAGCGTGACCGTGGCGCTTAGCGAGCCGAGTCCGGTGTCCTCAAATCGACGTGCAGGGAGCTCGGTAAAGGGGCTCGCCAAACGCGAAGCCATTCTGGATGCTGCGCTCGCCGTCTTTGGTGAGGTCGGTCTTCACGGCGCGTCCCTGCGGGAGGTTGCCAGCCGGGTTGGCGTCAGTCACCAATCGCTCATGCACTATTTCCCTACTAAGAATGAAATGCTCATGGCGGTGCTGCGCCGACGCGATGAGAGGCTGCGGCGACACTTCGATGATGAGGGCGGGATGTCGATCATCGAGCTCATCGCCCTCGCCGAAGACAACGTCGGAATGCCTGGCGTTATCGAGCTCTACAACATGGCATCTGCGGAGGCGACGAACGAGGATCACCCCGCGCACGAGTATTACGCCGAGTTCTACGAGAGCATCATCGCCTCGAACGCCCGATTCCTTCAACGAGCGGCGGAACGCGGAGTGTTGCGCGAGGGTTGGACGCCGCAGATGGCGGCGCGGGCCATTCTCGGGATGATGGACGGATTGCAACTGCAGTGGCTCTACGATCGCAACGACGTGCGGGTTGCGGAAACCTTAAAAATGCTGGTCAGTGCGCTGATCTCGGTACCACTCAGTGAGCTGGGGGGTTCACCGAAATAAACTTGCCAATTGGCAAGGTTTTGGGACTATTGTTACCTCATGGCAAAGACTTCCACCCTCACTCCTGCGCTGCCGGCGACCATCGCCGATGATGCTGTCGCACTCGCTCTCGACTGGGCTCGACGTGGCGCTGCGGCCGGATCGAGCGGCTCCGCTGAACTTCTGGCCCAGGTGCTCAAGGACCAGGGTGGCCTCGACTTCACGATCGGTTTCGTCGACCGGGTAATCCGCCCCGAGGATCTCCGCGTCGCCGCCCGCAACCTCTCCGAGTTGGCTAAGCACACGCCGGCATTTCTGCCTTGGTACATGCGCTTTGCCGTGAGGCTCGGCGGAGTCTTCGCACCCTTCATGCCATGGTTCGTCGTTCCTGCTGCCCGCGGGGTGTTGCGGGGCATGGTCGCCCACCTCATCGTCGATGCGAGGCCGAACAAGCTCGGACCGGCAATTACGAAGCTGAAGAAGCCGGGCATCCGTCTCAACATCAATCTTCTCGGGGAGATCGTTCTCGGCAGGGCGGAGGCTGAACGCAGACTTGAGGGAACCAAGCGGCTCCTCCAACGACCGGATGTCGATTACGTCTCCATCAAGGTGTCCTCGATCGAGAGCCAGCTGAATATGTGGGCGTTCGATGAGACGGTCGAGCGCGTGACCACGCGGCTGACGCCTCTCTACGAACTCGCCGCGGCATCGGCGACGCCAAAGTTCATCAACATGGACATGGAGGAGTACCGCGACCTTGACCTGACCATCGCGGTGTTCGAAGCCATCCTCGACCAGCCGCACCTCCTGAAGCTTCAAGCGGGCATTGTCCTGCAGGCCTACCTCCCTGATGCACTTGGTGCTTACCAGCGCATCGTCGAGTGGTCGACTGCTCGCGTAGCCCGCGGTGGCGCACCGGTGAAGATCCGCCTCGTGAAGGGCGCCAATCTCGCGATGGAGTCCGTCGAAGCCACCATGCACGGTTGGCAGCTCGCCACCTGGCACAGCAAGCAGGCCACGGACACGAACTACAAGCGCGTGCTCGACTGGGCGCTGACGCGTGAGCGCACCACGGCCGTTCGTATCGGCATTGCGGGCCACAATCTGTTCGACATCGCCTTCGCGCACCTGCTTGCTGAGGCACGCGGAGTGTCGGACCACGTTGAGTTCGAGATGCTCCTTGGCATGGCCGAGGGCCAGGCGGATGCGGTGCGTAAAGATGTCGGCGGCCTCCTCCTGTACACGCCCGTAGTGCTGCCGCAGGAGTTCGACGTCGCGATTGGGTACCTCATCCGCCGGCTCGAAGAAAACGCGAGCCAGGAGAACTTCATGTCCGCCGTGTTCGAACTCGTGGACAACGAAGTGCTGTGGAATCGCGAGCGTGATCGCTTCCTCGCCTCTCTCGCCGATGTTGACACGGAGGTGCCGCTTCCGAACCGCACCCAGTCGCGGCTTGCCCCCCACGTGCGTTTTGGTGAGCAATTCGCGAACACTCCAGACACTGATCCTGCACTTCCCGCAAACCGCGTCTGGGGTGCGAAAATCCTCGGCGCTGTGGAGAAGAGCCAGCTCGGACTCGACATTGTCGCGGCTGCTGCCGTCGCAGATGAGAAGCAGCTTGACGCGGTGTTTGCGCGCGTGCTGCCGGCGGCGACGGGTTGGGCGGCGCTGGGCGGATCGGGTCGCGCCGCGATTCTTCGCAAGGCTGCAGACGTGCTGGAGGAAACTCGCGGCAACCTCATCGAGGTCATGGCCGCCGAGGCGGGAAAGACGATTGCCGAGGGCGACGTCGAGGTAAGTGAGGCGGTCGACTTCGCACGTTATTACGCCCAACTCGCCGAAGAACTCGACACCGTCGACGGTGCGAAGTACACCCCATCTCACCTCATTGTCGTCACGCCGCCGTGGAACTTCCCGGTGGCGATTCCCGCAGGCTCGACGCTTGCGGCGCTCGCCTCTGGCGCATCCGTCATCATCAAGCCGGCGAAGCAGGCACAGCGTTCGGGCGCGATCATGGTGGATGCGCTGTGGCGTGCGGGTGTTCCTCGCGACGTGCTCGCCCTCGTGGACCTGAAGGACCGCAGCCTCGGCGAGAAGATGGTGTCGCATCCGACGGTGGACCGCGTCATTCTTACCGGAGGGTATGAGACTGCGGAGATGTTCCGTTCGTGGCGCCCGGAGCTTAAACTCCTCGCCGAGACTAGCGGCAAGAACGCCATCATCGTCACGCCGTCAGCCGACCTTGACCTTGCGGTAGCCGATGTCGTCAAGAGCGCATTTGGCCATGCGGGCCAGAAATGCTCTGCCGCGAGCCTCGTCATTCTGGTCGGTTCTGTTGCCCGTTCGGAGCGCTTCGAAAAGCAGCTCGTTGACGCCGCGACTACCCTGCGTGTCGGCTACCCGAGCGACCCAACCACGCAGATGGGTCCGATCATTGAGGCGGCAACGGGCAAGCTCAAGAAGGGGCTCACCGAGCTCGAACCGGGTGAGCGTTGGTTGCTCAAGCCGGAACAACTGGATGAGAGCGGGCGGCTGTGGTCGCCCGGCATCCGCACGGGAGTTGCTCCAGGGAGCTACTACCACCTCACCGAATTCTTCGGGCCGATCCTCGGCATCATGCGGGCGGCAACGCTCGAGGAGGCGATCGCTCTTCAGAACCAGGTGGACTATGGGCTGACCGCCGGGCTGCACTCACTTAACCCCGCCGAGCTTGCGCTCTGGCTTGACACCGTACAGGCCGGAAACCTTTACGTGAATCGGGGAATCACCGGTGCCATCGTGCGTCGTCAGCCATTTGGCGGCTGGAAGCGTTCCGTGGTCGGCGCCACGGCAAAGGCGGGCGGGCCGAACTATCTCGTTCACCTCGGGTCTTGGACATCCGCGAACGTCACCGGCGGTGCACGTGCACGGCTTTCGGGTGACGTGGGCCGGATCGTCAAGGCATCGGGTTCAGAACTGGTCGCCCGCGCCGCGCGCAGCGACCAGGCCGAGTGGGAACGCGAGTTCGGCGTGGCAAAAGATGTGTCCGCTCTCGGAGTCGAACGCGACGTGTTCCGGTATCGGGCACTTCCCGTGACAGTGCGCCGGAACTCGAACGGGACCCTGGACGACTTCGTACGTGTAATCGCGGCGGGTGTTCGCGCAGGCGGTGAGGACGCTGGCCGCCACATCAACGCCAGCGTGTCCGAACCCCTGTCGGCCGAACTATCCTGTGCGCTAGACGAGGCGGGAGTGCCCATCGTCGTGCAGGATGACGAGGTGTGGCTGGCATCCGCGAGTCGTATCGCGACGTCACGGGTTCGACTCATCGGCGGCGGGCATACTGAGCTTGCGACTGCGCTGGCCGGTAGCCCTGATATCGCGATCTACTCGGATGATGTGACCGAGGCCGGGCGTATTGAGCTTCTGCCCTTCCTGCGCGAACAGGCAATCGCCATCACGGCGCACCGTTTCGGCAACCCGGATCACTGGTCGGAAGCTGTTTTACCCCTCTGAATGTCGGTTGCACCCGGTAGTGTCAAGAAAAGTTAGCGACACGCCGAAAACACTATATGTAGGGGAATGACACAGGTGTCATTCCGGTTATATAGTAGGAGACCACGCAGGGGCTGGATTTCCAGTTTCTGGAAAAACAGTTTCGAGAAGACTTAGGGAGGTCACTATGGAGAACGACACCGACAGCGTCGGCGGCTACGCAGTTCCCGTCGACCCGATGGATCTTCTGCAGTGCGACAGCTGCCAGTAGGCAGTCGCACGACAGGGTTCTAGAAACCCCGGACACCATGACGGTGGCCGGGGTTTCGTCGTTTCATCCCCGTGTCATAGCACCGCGAACATGGCAAGATAAGCGAATGGCAGTGAACCCTGAGATCGCCGGGCGCGTCTTCCCCTCTGCAGCGCCGTACCTGGTGGGGAGGGAGAAGATTCGCGAGTTCGCGCGCGCCGTCTTCTCCGAGAATCCGATCAACCACGATCCGGATGCTGCCCACGCGGCTGGATACTCGGACATTGTCGCGCCCCCCACTTTCCCGATCGTCGTGCAGGAGCGAACTCTCGCGCAGCTTCTCGCTGAACCGGATACCGGCATCGACTTCACGCGCGTCGTGCATGGTGACCAGCGGTTCAGCTACTCACGTCCGATCGTGGCGGGGGATGAACTCACCGCCACGCTCACCGTCACGAGTGTCAAGTCCCTCGGTGGACACAGCATGGTGACCTCGGAGTCGGCCATCGCGGACGCTTCAGGCGCGCACGTGGTCACTGCGACATCCACCCTCGTCGTGCGAGGCGACGAGTGACCGCCAGTGAGACGTCCCAATCTGCCCTTCCCGGTGCCCGCGAAG
>JBDTCD010000188.1:0-6084 GCA_039923755.1 Terrimesophilobacter sp.
GGCTGCAACGTGCTGCGCGCGGGGGCGCCCGATCATGAGCGTGGGGGCCCATGAATGGATGACCGCAGGGTCGTCGCTGTATTCCATTCCGACGAACAACGGATGGACTTTGAGCGCATCGAAGCGACGCTTGAGGAACGCGACATTGTCCTCGCCCCAGACGAAGCTCATGTGTGGAACCGAGTTGATGAACTGCTCCGGGTTGGGCAGCAATTCCTTCTTAACCAGGTACGACCAAAATTGTCGCGATACCTGGAACTGTTCGTTGATCTTGACGGCACTCGAGATGTCGATGGTGCCGTCGGGAAGCTCTTTCGTGTAGTTGAGTTCGCAGAGCGCTGAGTGGCCTGTGCCAGCGTTGTTCCAAGGGTTGGAACTCTCCAATGCAACCTCGGAGAGGGCCTCGAAGATGCGGATACTCCAGGCCGGCTCGACCTGCTTGAGAATTGCACCGAGGGTGGCACTCATGATGCCACCGCCGATGAGAACGACATCGATTGGCTTCTCTGGACTCACGGTTTCCAGTTTAGTATTCCTGCCGTCGTGCAACTTCGCTTGCAAAATAGTCATTCACTTCGTTCCGAGCAAACTAAGCTGCTACGCGATTCCACCACCGTCAACGACCAAAGCCGCTCCGGTGACGTAGCTGCTCGCGTCGCTGGCGAGCCAGACTACCGCCGCAGCAATTTCTTCAGGTTCGCCCATGCGACCCAAAGGTCGATCCGCGGATTCCGCCAAAAAAGCACCAAGTTCGGTCGAGAGTTGCCGTGCCTCCTCGATGAGCATGCCGGTGTTGACATCACCGGGATTCACCGAGTTGACCCGAATACCCTGCGCTCCGTGGTCGATGGCGAGGGCCCGCGTCATGTTCACTACTGCTCCCTTGGAGGCGCAGTATGAGATCGCTCGGCCGCCACCCTTCAGCCCCCAGCCGGATCCGGTGTTGACAATGGATCCTCCGCCTCCGAATGCCATAACTGGCACCGCATACTTGCACATCAGGAAAATCGACTTGACGTTCACTGCGAAAACCCGATCCCACTCGTCAGCTGTGGTGTCAACCACTGTCGTGCGTCGGATTATCCCCGCATTGTTGAACAAGACATCAAGGCCGCCAAACGTGTCGACCACGATTGCGACCACGCGTTCGACATCGGATTCGCTCGATACGTCGGCACCAATAGCGATGGCTTCTCCGCCTGACGCGGAGATTTCGTCTGCGACGCGTGTCGCGGCCACCTCATCGAGATCCACAATTGCCACGCGTGCGCCCTCCTTGGCGAACGCACGCGCTGTAGCGCTTCCGATTCCGCCAGCGCCTCCGGTAATAATGCTTCTCTTGCCATTCAGTTGCATTACAGCTTTCCTTCCAGTTCAGGTGCTTTGACAGGGTAAAAGCTTGAAGCCCGCGGGCCAGTCACAACTTCGACGAACCCGCTGAGCCGTGCATCGACATTGAGGTCACCAGTGTCCACCAGGAGAGGTCTACCGCGCAGTTCGATAAGTTTCTGTTCGGTAGCCACGGCGATGAGCGGTGGACTTCCCAATAGCTTCACGACCTCGGCCGATAACTGTTGGTTACCTCGACCCAGCAAGAAGCCCTGGCCCCCGATGACGGAGACGATGGCATGTCCGGATGTTTCTCGATCACTCTGGAGTAGCTCAATCAGTTCGCGCTCAGAGGCATCCTCCAACACGACTCGGCCATCCCGCACAACATCGACTCCCAATGGCGTGCATGCAACACCCAATAATTCCGCAACCTTTGCCATGGTGCCACCCGGCCCCAGTAAATAGTTGCCCTGCGGGTCCATTCGTTCCACAACGCCCACTGCGGCGTTGCGAACAGCCATTCGCTCGGTGTCCGGAGCGGCAGATTTTCGCGCCTGAGTCCTGCCGCCACCGTGTGGAATCGACACAAGAGCATAGAGTCGCGGATCCACTCGACCACTTCGGACCTGGGTCTCGTCAACGTCGAGAACTTCCGCCTCCAACGTGGAGGTTGAGCCTTTCAGCCACTGGACCACAGCTGCTCCTGCAGCGGCAGGGCTCACTGCAAAGCAGGATGAGTACATCTTGACGCCGGCAGGAATCCCGAGCACCAGCGACTCGTCCAGCATTGCAGCGCTCACATCCCGGGCGGTGCCGTCGCCGCCGGCGAACAGGAGGAGCCCAACTCCCTGTGCCACGATCGCATTCGCCGCAGCCGTGCTGTCTTCACCGCTTGTTTCGCGACCGGGTCGATACACGACTACCGGCTCAAGACCCGCGCCGCGTACCGCCTCCTCGCCCATGACCCCTGCTGCCGTGAGCACCGTAGCACCTGGGTAAGTCGACGCGATGACGCTGAGAGCTATCTGCGCACGTTCACTCGCTCGTTCATGGCCACCGCGACGGCGAGCGAAGGACTGCACCCCGCGACCGTCGCTGCCCTTCAGCCCCGCGGCGCCACCGACGCCGGCAACGGGGTTCACGACGAGGCCGAAGGTCGTCATCCCCCCGCGGCTTCGGAGAAGTACTTGCGGCGGTAGGCGCGCCAGGATGTTGCCCAGCGCTTTGGATCGTCGAAATCATCGTGGTGAATGCGATGCACGGTTTGATTGTGAGGCGCACTGCGCACCACCTCCGGATTCTCCCTAGCCTCTTGCGCGATCGCCGCGAGCACGCCGGCGTACTCGTCAAGCTCGGCCTTGGAGTAAGACTCGGTCGGCTCAAGCGTGAAGGGCTGTGGCACGACGAACGGGTGGTGGCTAGTCCAGTAGTGCAGTCCAAAGTCGGAGGCGCGCACACCGATCTCTTCGCTGGATAATCCTGTCTCCTCGTAGAGTTCCTGCCAGGAATACCGAACCTGTTCGATTCTTCTGCGCCCCTGTGCGTAGGGTGCGCTGGCTCCCGGAATGTCCAGAATTAACTTCATCAGGTAGTTATTGTTAAGCACCGCAATCTCCGCAGCTTCACGCAACCCCTCGGCACCAAGCGCCATGATCCAGGCGTATGCCCGCACAATATTCGGGATGGGGCCGTAGAAGGGTGCCACTTTACCGATTGATTGGGGCCGGTCGGCATCCAGATAGTAGCGGTCTCCTTCACGCTCGACAACAGGGCCCGGAAGGAAAGGAGCCAATCGTTCAGAAACTGCGTTTGCTCCACCGCCTGGGCCACCGCAAGCGTGCGGAGTGCTGAATGTTTTGTGAAGGTTGAAATGGCAAACATCAAACCCGGCGTCGCGGGCACGCGTAATACCCAGAATCCCGTTAGCGTTCGCCTGGTCGTACGCGGCAAGTGCGCCGACGTCGTGAGCCAGTTGCACAAACTCCGCAATGCGGCCGTTATAGATCCCGGTGTCCTCGGGGTTAGTGATCATGAGCGCCGCGGTACGAGGCGATAGTGCTGCACGGTACGCATCGATGTCTGGATAACCATCAGCGTCGGGGTAAATGGTGATCACCCGGTATCCGGCCGCCTTGGCCGCAGCCGCATTGGAGGGATGGGAGAAGATCGTTGTGATGACCTCATCACGGACCACGTCTTCGCCCGCCGCAGCGTGGTAGGCACGAATCATCGCAATGTTCGTCCAAATGGCGGCTGAACCTCCGCTGCACTGCAACGACACCCGATCCATTCCCGAGATTTCGGCCAACATGCGTTCGGTTCGCCAAATGATTTCAAGCGCGCCCTGAACTCCGTCCTCTGCCTGCAGCGGATGCAGGGCGGTGAGTGCGTTCGTGCGAATGAGCGCATCATTAATCTTCGGAGAGTACTTCATCGTGCAGGTACCCTGCCCGACGTCGACGTTGAGGTCAGCACCGAGTGTTTCCTGGCTGAGCCTCAAAAAGTGTTTCAGCGCGCGCATTTGGCCGAGTTCGGGGAGTGCCAGTCGTGCCGTCCTGCGCAACCCTTCGGGGAGTGCCGCAACGACATCACCCACCACTTCGAGAATCCCCGGCTCTGACCGGGACACGAGCACACCCCGCTCGCCTCCTGCACTCAACTCGAAAACGATGGGCTCGTCCCAGCGAGCCTGATGAAACCGTCGAAGCGCAGGCTTCGGCGCTACGGGGAGCGTCATGCTTTGTCCTTTCCAACCGCGGCCGCAATTTCAGAGGCCAGGTGATCAATGTCCCGCTGGGAGTTGAGTTCAGTTACGCAGACCAAGAGCTGGGTATCACTTATAGCGACACCCGGTTCAATGCCGGAGCGGCGAAGTTGATCGATGATGTGTGCTGTCGTCACACCCGAATCTTTCACATCAAGTACGAACTCACGCAGGTGTACAGCAGAATCTGAGATTGCACATCCGTCAATCGCGCTGAGCACGCGCATGGCATAGGCGGTTCGAGAGAGGAGGGTTTCACCGAGTTCTGCCATGCCTTGTGGCCCCATCAAGGTCAAGTGGACCGCGGCCGCGATGCCCCACAGAGCCGCAGCGGTCCCCACCCATTCTTTGCCTTCTTCACGCACGGCAAAAGACGTGCGCTCGTACGCGACGTCGCCGAAACCGTATTCGCCCTCCACGTCCGTTGTCGCGAGCCCGAAGAGTCGGTTGGGCAGTTCCATGACCAGGCGCGGGTCATCGTGTACCGCTATGAAGCCACCGTGGGCACCCCCGAACCACGCGCGTAATCCGAGCGACTGGATGTCTCCACACACGATGTCCGCACCAAATTGCGCTGGAGGAGCCAGTACGCCAAGGCCCACTGGATCGACTCCGACGACAAGTAGCCCACCAAAGGCGTGAGTTTGCCCCGCCAACTGGGCCACTTGTGTTTCCAGGGCGCCCGTGCAACTTGGGGTCTCGATCCATACCGCCGCGGTGTGTTCGTCAATGAGTGCCGCAGCCGCGTCACAGTCTGCCGTACCGTTCGCCGTGGGCACCATCACCAGGTCCAGGTTGAGCCGCACGAAGTCCGTCACCCTAGAAAGCTTGTCCGGCAGGATGTCGCTCACGACCACGACCCGGCGGCGCCCGGTTGCGCGACCGGCCATGGACAGTGCAGTTGCGGCGGCCTGGTAGCCGTCGTATGTCGGTACCGTCACGACGTCCATTGCCAGCAACTCCGCCATGAGTGACTGGAATTCGAATAGCGCCTGGAACCGGCCGTGATCTTCATACGGTTCGCCTGCATAGGCGGTGAGGAACTCACTGCGGTTGATGATCTCGTCGACCACGGCGGGGACATAGTGCCGGTAGGTTCCTGCGCCCAGGAAGCTCGAACCTGCCCGGACCGGCCGGTTCCTGGACAGAATGCCTTCCACATGCTCAGCCAGTTCCTGCTCCGTCACAAGCGCAGACGGGAGTTCAAGTACCTTTCGCAGTCGCAGGGCGTCAGGCACATCGACAAAAAAATCGTCGACCGATTCAGCTCCGGTGGCAGCGAGCATCGCTGATTTCGCGTCGGGAGACGAATTGGGAATGTAGGGGTGGACGAACGATGGAGTCATGACTGAAGTGCCCCTTGCGGATCGTGGTCGGTGGATATGGAGAGGAAAGGTGCAACTTTTGCCCAATCATGAGCGAGTACCGCAACACCGAGCGGGGCGACGTTGATGGAGCCTCCGAGTCGGGTACCAGTGAGTAATTCCCGTGCGCCGGGCGGAACACTCACGGTGGCGAATCGAGTACCGTGGTTCAACACGAAGGTGTAGTCGGTGATCCCGTCACTACGCGTGACTACTTCAAGATCCCGATTCGGCACTGAGCGAAACGGCAACCCCGATGCCTCTAGCACAGAACCGAGTACGCTTTCGATGCCGTCCGGCCGTAACGCTGCGCTCACGTACCAGGCGGTTCCCTCCTTCAGCCTGCTGCAAGTTATGGCAGGACGTCCGTCGAGTGGACCGCCGACGTAGTGTGCAATGACGGTCGCTCCGGGCTGAGGTTCCAGCCACTCTGTCCAGAGGGCAGCTGTGATGGTCTCCCCGTTGAAGCTGATCTTTCGAGTCTCCCCGTCAGGAACAGGCCACCACTCGTCGACCTCGATCTGGATAAGGTCTCTCAATGGACCCGGCGCCCCACCATCGTGAATCTGCTCATTCTGATCGACGACCCCGCTGAATGGGCCGACAACGAGGTGGCCGCCCCCA
>JBDTCD010000189.1:0-4839 GCA_039923755.1 Terrimesophilobacter sp.
ATCCAGAACTTTCCCCACAAATGGATGACCATAAAGAAGAAGAAGAACTCCACGCTCCACAAGTGCAGACTGTTGACGAAGTGGCCGAGCGTTGACAGATGCCACCACTCGGGACCGTTGAGGCTAAGAACCGCCCCGGAGCCAATAATGAAAACGAGCGACGCGATGGCACCCATTCCGAACACGTAGATCCACGTTGCGACGTAGCTGGGCTGCGATTTCGGTAACAGTTTCTCCGGTGGGAGAACCTTGAGCGCCCACACCCGGAGGCGTCCACTCCATGACGTGTCAATCTCTTCGGGTTTTGCCGTCAACTCCGGATCCAGCTGGTGCGCTCGTGGTTCGGTCATTTCTTCTGCCCCTTGCCCGTGCGTTCGCCGCGCGGGAATGGCACAATAAGTGCCAGTCCGAACAGCACGAACATGGAAATGATGACGATGAGGTTTCCGAGCTGAATGCCGAAGACCCCCCAGGTGAGGAAAATACCCGGAGTCGACTGACCGAGATGGATTAGTGCGTGCACGGCACGACCTCAATGAATGTAAAAATTCGTGGGTCCACCGAGAGTCTAGAGTGGCTAACTTGAGTGTGCGCTTGCCGCCTGTGTAAGTCAAGGGCAGCGTGACTGTGGCAACCCAGCCGACGCAAAAGCCATGATCTCTATACTTCGAACATGGAAGACGGCGCGCGCATCCTCGTCGTGGAGGACGACGCCCACCTGTCGGCGATGTTGCGAAGTTTGCTTCACGACGAGGGTTACGACGTGGTCGTGGCTACGGACGGCCAGCGGGCCCTGCATGCCGGCCTGACGCAGGATTTTGATGTGCTCCTCCTCGATCGGGGCCTGCCGGTGATCGATGGACTTGATGTGCTGACGAAGCTGCGCGCCCACGGGGTCACCACGCCGACACTGGTACTTTCGGCTCTCGGCAATCCCTCAGATCGAGTGGAGGGCCTCGACCACGGCGCTGAGGACTACCTCTCCAAACCTTTTGACATCGATGAATTGCTTGCACGGCTGCGCGCACTTCGTCGTCGCATGGCCTCGACGGTTCCCGTGTTGTACGTACCGGGCGGCGTGTTAGAGACGCAAAGCAGGTCGGTCACCCTGACCAGCGGAGTGGTGGTGACCCTTTCCGAGCGCGAGAGTGATCTTCTCGAGAAACTGGGGCGGCGACCCGAGCAAGTCTTCACGCGCGACGATCTCTTGGCGACGGTGTTTGCCGATGCAGATGACGCGGGAGTAGTGGATACCTACGTGCACTACTTGCGCAAAAAATTGGGGCGAGGCGCTGTTCTGACTGTTCGAGGCATCGGCTATCGACTGGGGCGGCGTTCATGAAAACAGGTGAGGGGCGCGAATTTCGGCGTGGTGCCCTGCGTCTTGCTGTGCAGTTCGGAGCCCTCATCGTGGTGCTCTTCACTGTTCTCGGTGGTGTGGTTTTTGCCGTGGTTAACGCGAGCCAATCGGAGTCGATTCAGCGCATACTCATCAACACGTCGAAGGTCGATTCACCCCAGGATGCGCCAGCGGGTGTTTTCCTCGTGATTACCAGCGATCAGGGAACACAGTCGTCTCAGAACCTGCCGCCTGGACTGCCCGATGTCGATGCAATGCGGAACGTCACCAACACCGGCCGTGACGTGCAGCAGACTAAAGCTCTTGGCGATCACACCTACCTGATTCGCACGTCTGCAGGCAACAGTCGCGTGACCCAGGTCGCGGTGGATCTGCATGAAAGTCAAGAGGAGTTGCAACGGCTAGACGTGGCCTTAATCGTCTCGGGAATTATCGCAGCCATTTCTGCGGCGCTGATCGCGGCGTGGATGGCACGGCGTGCCATGCGCCCGTTGGCCGAAGCGCTCACACTTCAGCGCCGTTTTGTGATGGATGCGAGCCACGAATTGCGTACGCCGTTGACGCTATTGAGCACTCGAGCTCAGCTCGTGCGAAGGCGATTGCCCGCGAGCGGCGGCAACGTTCCAGTGGAAGTGGTAACCCATGGGCTCGATGAGATAGTGCAGGATTCACGGGTACTGTCAGAGATTCTCGAGGACCTTCTGATCGCCGCTGACCCACGTGACATGGCGGAAAAGGCTCGCCTGGACGTGGCAGCGCTCGCCGACGATGCAGTCGGATTGTTACGTTCAGACGCAGAGACACGCGGAATCACGATCCGGCGCACCGGGTCGCCCGATCCGGTCATGGTCACTGCGGCACGTGTATCAATGCAACGCCTCTTCACGGCGCTGATTGTCAATGCGCTCGATCACGCACACTCCCGGGTGGACGTCGACGTGACTCTGCGTGGTAGGCAAGCGACCATCCGCGTCGTCGATGATGGCCCGGGGTTTCCGGAGGGGATGGACGAGCACGCATTCACACGTTTCGCTTCGTCGCGCCCGCTGAATCCGGAAAATGAACGACATCGACATTATGGGCTGGGCCTGGCCCTCGTCTCCGACGTGGCGGCTCGCCACGGTGGTGGCGTCAGCATTGAAACTGGCGCTCCCGGCCGAGGAGCGACGGTGGAGGTGAGACTACCAGTGCGTCCATAGGATGCTCACAGTTGCCCTGCAGCCGGTCTAAGAAAGTTCGAAGAAACCTGCCGGATCGTGGTCAGTACCACGTGATCGAAAGGTTGGCAGCCGGATGCCTGGACGACAATGACAGCCTCTGCTGTCAGAATCGCGGCAGGTCACCGTCAGGCTTCGGCGGCCGCACGACGTCGCGACCAATTGTTGGTGCGCGCAGCTCTGGCTTTGGGGTTCTTCTTCGTCCTGCTCATGTGGTGGATAGACACGCCGGTGACTGTAACATCGCCAGCACATCTGGCCAACACCATCGGCGAGTTGAGCGGCATGCTCGGCGGATACCTGGTGTGTGCGCAAGTGTTGCTCATTGCGCGAGTGCCATGGTTCGAACACGCGGTGGGAATGGACAAGCTCGTCGCCTGGCATCGCACCCTCGGCACCACCGTGGTTCTCTTGATTCTCACTCACATCAGTTTCATGATTCTCGGCGGCGTGTTGCTTGACCACGCGACTCCGTGGAATGAAGTATTCATCATCCTCCGCAACTACCCGGACATGCTTGCCGCAATGATCGGTGCGACCGCATTCATCGCGGTCGGTGTGAGCAGTGCAAGGCTGGTGAGGAAACATCTCTCCTACGAGGCCTGGTATTGGTTACATCTCACGATTTATGTAGCGATCTTCCTCGCGTTCCTGCACCAAATCAGTGCAGGGGTCAATTTCGTGAGGAACCCAGGCAACCGCGTCGCCTGGCTGATTCTTTACCTGGGGACGGCTTCTGCGGTCGTCACATGGCGGTTCGTATTGCCTGCCGTCACGGCGTGGAGGCACCGACTGCGCGTTGACCGAGTCGTCGAGGAGTCGTCGGGTGTGACAAGTGTGTGGTTTACGGGGACCAAGCTTGATGAGTTGGGGATCCAGGCCGGCAATTTCATGCTGTTCCGCTTCCTGGCCTGGGGCCACCTGCTCACGGCGCACCCTTACTCAGTCTCTAGTCTGCCGACTGCAGGTACCCTGCGCATCACGGTCGGCGCACTCGGAGACCATTCACGCCTGGTTCGAGACTTACGGCGGGGAACATTTGTTTTCGCCGAAGGACCCTTTGGGCATTTCACTGCCGATCGTGCCACGGTGAAACGCATCCTTCTGGTCGCTGGCGGAGCGGGCATCGGGCCAATCCGAGCGCTTGCCGAAGATTTGACGCGCCGCGGGCACAACGTTGTCGTCATCTATCGAGCTCACTCCACGAGCCACCTCGCCTTGATGGCCGAACTTAACGCCATTCGCGGCCTCACCGTTCTTCCCGTGACAGGACGCCGACGGGAGCTTGGCCATGACCCGCTCGCTGCGGCCTCGCTGAAGCGAATCGTGCCTGATGTTAGTCACCGAGAGGTTTTCATCTGTGGCCCCAGTGCAATGTCACTCCGGGTCGAGTTGTCCCTTCGACAACTGCACGTACCGGGACGCCTTATCCACCGAGAAGAATTGAGCATGTCATGAGGCAAAAGAAATGGCGCGGCACCGTGCTTTTCGTCGTGATTCTCGCGGTGTTGGGTGTCACCGTCGGGTTGCGGCTCTATGGATCAGGGCTACAGACTGCCGCGGTCGCGCTCACCACCTCGGCGCCTCAGCTCGGTTCAACATCCCCAAACATCCCCTCCCCGAACACAACTGCCGTACCGCAATCACCACAACCGGCACCTTCACCTGCCGCACCGCCAGCGACCAAGTCGATCGACGGGGCCGTCGTCGACACGCCGTACGGCCCCGTCCAGGTATCGGTGACCTTCACCGCGAGCAAGATCACGGGCATCACGGAACTACAGGCACCCAATGACCGTGACCAAAGTGTTCAAATCAATAACTATGCGGCACCAATCCTCAAGCAGGAGGTGCTGAAATCGCAGTCGTCCAGTATCGACATCGTCTCGGGTGCGACATATACCTCTGAGGGCTACGCACAATCAGTTCAGTCGGCCATTGATAAATTGTGAAACTCGTTGAGACAGCCTAGTGATGGCGTTCCCTGGCCCCTATCGGGGTGGAAAGGCGACGACTACGTGTCGGAGATGAACGGTTTGTTCGACGCTATCAAAACGGGGACGCGGAGCGTATCATTCGCGCATGATTAAATCAACGAAAGCTTCCCCCCGGCTTACGTCGCGCCTTGGCGCGCTCTCCCTCCTGACAATTGCACTGATCTTTGGAGCCTCCGCTGCCCCCGCCACGGCGGCAGTGCCTCAAGGTTGGTTTTCCTCTCACTCGAGCGCTGACTATGTCGCGCTCGGTGACTCATTCACGTCT
>JBDTCD010000190.1:0-4930 GCA_039923755.1 Terrimesophilobacter sp.
CGCCGACCGTACGACGAGGTCAATCGGGGTGTCCTGCCCCGCTTCCGCCAGTGCCGAGTGAACGAGAGCCATGAGCTCGATCGCTTCCTCTGCGAAAAGAGTCGCACGCATGGCCTCGATCCGACCCAGCCGTTCCACACCGTCCCGGAATGGAGACACAGTGGATAGCTCTGCCACCGTGAGATCGAACAGGAAATCTACGTCCGCTGCGTGCGGATCGACCGGAGGCGCATCCGGTGTTAGAGATGTTTGTTCGAGAACCATGAGAGGCAAGGGCCATCATGTATTCTCCAGATTAGTATGTATGTTCGAGTCATTTCGTCACTGTCATGTTGCAATCCGCACCCATGGGAACGACCCTGACGCATCCTCGGGGAATGCTGCTTACACATCGATGCGGTCACGGCTGAGACCAGCTGCGCCGGCCACGATGAACTCCTTGCGCGGGGCCACATCGTTGCCCATCAGCAGCTCAAAAACATTCTCGGCGTGTTCCGCATCGGGGTTGCGCACGCGCCGCAACGTGCGAAAACGCCGATCCATGGTCGTCGAGGAGAGCTGGTCGGCATCCATCTCGCCGAGACCCTTATAGCGCTGGATGGGATCCTGGTACTTTTTGCCCGACTTCTTCAGACCAGCGAGCACCGCGTTCAGCTCCGCCTCTGAGTAGGTATAGACCGTTTCGTTGGGCTTGTTACCGGGGTTCTGCACGATGACCCTGTGGAGGGGTGGCACTGCAGCATATACTCGCCCATCCTCGATCATTTGGGGCATGTAGCGGTGGAAAAGTGTGAGAAGGAGGGTACGGATGTGTGCGCCGTCAACATCTGCATCGCTCATGATGATGACCTTGCCGTACCGCGCGCTCGAGAGGTCGAAACTGCGCCCGGAACCTGCTCCGATCACCTGGATGATGGATGCACATTCGGTGTTCGAGAGCATGTCCGGCAGTGACGCCTTTTGAACATTGAGAATCTTGCCGCGGATCGGAAGTAAAGCCTGGTATTCGCTGTCGCGCGCAAGTTTTGCGGTGCCGAGCGCGGAGTCGCCCTCGACGATGAAGAGTTCGCTGTTGGCGACATCGTTGCTGCGGCAGTCGACGAGTTTTGCAGGCAGCGATGAGCTCTCGAGTGCATTCTTGCGGCGTTGCGTCTCCTTGTGGGCACGCGCAGACACTCGCGCCTTCATTTCGGCAACGATCTTTTCGAGGACGAAGGCGGCCTGTGTCTTGTCATCGCGCTTCGATGAGGCGAAACGCTCTCCCAGTCCTTTCGCCATGACATTCGCGACGATATTTCGGACCGCGGGGGTGCCGAGTACTTCCTTGGTCTGGCCCTCGAACTGCGGTTCCGGAAGTCGAACTGTCAGAACCGCTGTCAGGCCAGCGAGGATGTCGTCCTTCTCGAGCTTGTCGTTTCCGGCCTTCAGCCGTCGAGCATTCTGTTCGACCTGGGCGCGAAAGAACTTCATCATCCCCTGCTCAAACCCCGCCTGATGGGTCCCGCCCTTCGGCGTTGAAATGATGTTGACGTAGCTTCGGAACTCCGTGTCATACCCAGTGCCCCAGCGAAGCGCAACCTCAACTTCACATTCGCGTGTCAACTCCGTTGGAGACATGTGGCCCTTGTCGTCGAGCACAGGAACCGTTTCGGTGAACGTGCCCGATCCGCTCACCAGCCAGGTCGAGGTAACCGGGACATCCTTCGCCAGAAAGTCGACGTACTCCACGATTCCGCCGGCGTACCGGAACTCCTCGGAGATCGGCGCTTCAGGTCGTTTATCCTCGACGAGGATGCCGAGACCCTTGACGAGGAAAGCCGTCTGGCGCGCGCGTTCGAGGAGTTCCTCAGTCTGGAATGTCGCGCCGCGGGTGAACACCTGCGGGTCCGCCCAATAGCGCACACGCGTGCCGGTCACATTCTTGGCGACCTTGCCGACTACGCGCAGTTCACTGCCCGAAACAAACGGAGTGAAGGGGGCATCAGGCTTGGCCTCGCCGGTGTCGGCGAACGTTCCCGGTTCTCCTCGGTGGAACGACATGGCCCAGGTCTTGCCGTCACGGTCCACTTCGACGTCGAGCCGCTCGGAGAGTGCGTTGACAACCGATGCGCCGACTCCGTGAAGCCCGCCAGAGGATGAATAAGAACCGGTACCGAATTTACCGCCCGCGTGGAGTTTCGTGAAGACCACCTCGACGCCCGACAGCCCTGTTTTCGGCTCGATGTCGACGGGGATTCCGCGCGCCGTGTCGCGAACTTCGACACTCTGATCCGGGTGCAGGATGACCTCGATCTCGGTGCCAAACCCGCCAAGGGCTTCATCCACCGAATTGTCGATAATCTCCCAGAGGCAGTGCATGAGGCCACGAGAATCGGTCGAGCCGATGTACATTCCCGGGCGCTTACGGACGGCTTCGAGACCCTCCAGCACGGACAAATGCCGCGCTGAATAGTCAGAACTCGCCACTATCAACCTCCGATGGGAATCATGCCGACCGCCGCGCAGTTCTGGGGGGCCGTCTACCACCCTAATCAGCGTCCAGTCTCACCCCGACCTCCGACACCCCTTTGCGGGGGCTCGCTACGCGTACAGCGAAATACCGTGCCTCGAGCCGCCGAAATCACCGCGGGCGTGTTTGGATAGAGGCAGACAACAGCGATGGGAGTGCACATGTCTCAGGTCACAGCCGAAAGCACGGCGACAGTCGAGCGCGACTCCTACCAGCTCACGGCACTTGATCGTTGCGACAGCTGCGGAGCTCAGGCTTACATCCGCGTGATGATCGGCGAGAGCGAGTTGCTGTTCTGCGCGCACCACGGTCGCCGCCACCAGGAAAAGCTCACCGCGATCGCGACCGACTGGCACGACGAGTCGAGTCGGCTTCTGGATGACTCGACCGTCTGATCCCGCCGTACCGGGCACCACCGGACTACTGCGCGAGGCCAGGCTCTCGCGCGCAGCGTTGGATTCGAATCTCTCAACCCTTGTTTCTGGCCAAGATCTCGACAGCATCGTCGTCGACGTGCGCGCAGACGGCTACGGGCATGGGCTGGTCGCCATGGTTGCCGCGGCGGTGGACCACGGCATCCTTAAGTTCCGCATTTCTCCCGGAATCACGCTGGCGGCCGGACTCACCGAGGTGACGGACGAAGGCGACAGCGAGTCCGAATTGGCCGCCTATGGGTTTACGGCCCGCGCTCACCAACCGGCACCCAACCCGGTGCTTTCCCTTGTCGGAGGGGTCGTAGCGGTCAAAACTGTGCCAGCGCAAAGCGGCGTCTCCTACGGGTACACGTACCGAACCGAGGTGGCAAGCCGGCTCGCCCTGGTGGGGCTCGGCTACGCTGACGGTCTCCCCCGGCTCGGCTCCAACCGGGCGCACGCGATGATCGGTGGCGAGCCAGTAGTCGTTGCCGGCCGCATCGCGATGGATCAGTTTGTCCTTGACCTTGGGGACCGAGTGGCCTCCGTTGGCGACTCAGTGACCGTGTGGGGGGCCGCCGCCTCTGGTGCGGCATCCCTTACGGAATGGTCTCGGGTTTCGCGGCGATCCCCCGCCGACCTGACAACGGGACTCGGCTCGCGCATCCACCGCCGCTGGATCGAGAAGGCGGAGTCCGAATGACGGCGACCGCGAGAATCGATGTCACCGGCTTTCGCCACAACGTGGCCACCCTCGTGTCGATCGTCGCCCCCGCGCGGGTCATGCTGGCGGTGAAAGCCGACGCCTACGGACACGGGATGCTGGAGCTTGCTCCTGCAGCGCTACAGGCAGGGGCAAGCTCACTCGCCGTGCTCGAGATCCCCACCGCACTTCGGTTACGCGAGGCCGGCATCACCGCACCGCTCTTCGCGTGGCTCCACGGTTCGCACAGTGACTTCGGCGCTGCTGCAGAGCACGACATCGACCTTGGTATTTCCGCGCGATGGCAGCTCGATGCTATCGCCGCTGCGCAACCGTCCCGACCAATCTCGGTTCACCTCAAGGTAGATACCGGCCTTCACCGTAACGGTGCCACCGAGGAGGAATGGCCGGGGCTTGTCGCTGCAGCGCTCGATGCCCAAAGGGCGGGAACGGTCACCGTGAGGGCGATCTGGTCCCACCTAGCCGACACCTCCCCCGACGACGACGCAGAGGCTCTCTCGCGCCTCCAGTCAGCGATCGGTGCGGCCTCGGCGCTCGGCCTCCACGTCCCACTGAGCCACATTGCCGCGAGTTCGGCGGGCATCCGGATGCCGGAGGCGAGACTCGACCTGGTCCGCTTCGGTATCGCCGCCTATGGCATCTCGCCTTTCGACGACACCGATGGTCGCGGTCTCGGGCTCATCCCTGTGATGAGCCTCTCGGCGAACGTCACGTCTGTCGACCCCAGCAAGGGGACTGCGACGGTCGGCATTGGTTTCGCGGACGGGGTCATGTCAGCAGCACTCCCCCACGCGGAAGTCCTGATTGCGGGCATTCGCCGACGAATCGTGTCCATCGGTCCTGACAGCTTGGTGGTCGAGGCGCTGGAGGTGCAACCCAACGATGAGGTGCAGGTCTTCGGCCCCGGGGACTCAGGTGAGCCCACTGCGGAGGAGTGGGCTCGATGGGCTGACAGCATCGGCGACGAGATCGTCACACACGTGGCTCCGCACGTGCCGCGTGTCTACATCGAGCGTGACGGCGCCTGAGCGCTCAGGTCCCCACTCGAACGACTATCGCCTCGCGCGCCTTACGCGCAAGTTCGTCGACGGCAGCGATACGGTCGTCGGCCGGAGGCAGGTCGCTGCCTTTTCTCCGGAGCGCAGCGGCGAGCAGTTCATCCGCGAAGGACGGGTTCATGGGCAGGAACGGGCCGTGAATGCTCGTTCCCATGTTGGCACCGTCGCGCACGCCCTCGACCCTGGCACCTCGGACGACATCTCGACACGCATTTCCGAAGCCCTT